>NZ_BAAAAF010000011.1:0-138484 GCF_037101285.1 Brevibacterium metallidurans | reverse complement strand
CACACACCACCACGTGTGGCTGCGCCGGCCGGCGTGGTCGGTATCAACCACGAGACTCCGAAAGTCGGAGGTCACCAACTCACTAGTGAAGCAGCATGAGTGACTCCAAACAGCTTGACACCGCGCGGAAACCGTCACTCGGCGTCCAGGATTCGCGGGATGAGGCTGGATTCGCGGGATGAGGCCGAATGCTCGGGGAGATCGAGTGCAGGAGCCTCATGCTTCGGCGGCATGGGCCTCCGCGACGGTGACTTCGGTGAAGGTGAGGCCGGGGGCGAGTTCGTCGGCGGCGCGGCGGATGCGCTCGGCGGTGAGCTCGCTGATCGTCGTGAACGCCCCGCGTTCGGCCGCGGCAGTCCCGGACGTTGCTCCACCGCCGGCACTCGCCGCGCTGGCACTGCCAGCCCCACCGCCACCCCCATCACTCCTCACACCCGCACTCCCGCGACCCGCAGCAGCACTCCTCACACCCGCACTCCCGCGACCCGCACCTCCGCGCAGCGTCTCCGGGGTCTGGACGAGGATGAACGACCGCTGTCCCTCGTCACGCCGGTTCGCCGCCATGACTGCCTGCGCGGTCGTCCCGGACCCGGCGAAGAAGTCGAGAACGATCGCGTTCGGGTCGAAGAACGTCTGCGCCGTGATGAGCGTCTTGACCAGCTCGACGGGCTTCGGATACCCGAACACCCCGCCCAGCCCCAGATCCTCGAGATCGTTCTGCCCGCCGAGCGCCTTGATGATCGAATAGAGCTTCGAGCTCGCCTTCTCATACGGCGTCACCCGCACCACCGCGTGCTTGCCCGGACCCCACGGCCGCAGGATGAATTCGCCCGAGGCGAGCTTCGCATCCACCTCGGCGAGCTTCTTCTCCCCTTTGACCGCGGCGATGTCCTCGTACATCAGCCGCCGTTCGGACCCGCGTTCGTAGCGGCCGAAGCTCGTGCGCAGGACATCGGTCTCGACGAGCATCTTCCGCCCGTCGATGACCTCGACCTTCGCCGGCGCCTTCTTCTCCGTGAGGAACGTCCCCGCGGACCGGGCGTCCCTGCCCCACACGTGGATGTAGTCGTGCCCGCGGACGAACGACGGCGAATTGCCCCCGCCCTTCGCCCGCTGATGGATGAGTGTGCCGAGCGAATTCGCCTCCCCGAAGATCTCATGCCCGAGCAGCTGCGCCCACGCGCTCTCCCCGTCGTCGAGGTGGAGGTAGAGCACCCCGTCATCGCGCATGAGCTCCCGGGCGAGCATGAGTCGGGGCGCCATGAAGCTCAGCCACGAATCGTGATCGTGGCCGTCGTCCTTGTACGCGTGCGCATTGCCTGTGTTGTACGGCGGGTCGATGTAGACGACCTTGACCCGCCCCCGATGCGTGGCCAGCAGCGACTGCAGTGCGGGCAGATTGTCCCCGACGATGAGGAGGTTCTCGCGCAGGTCCGGCACGACGGTCCGTGGTCCGCCGGTTCCGTCCGTCCCCTCGCCGAGGCGGTCCGTCGTAACCGAGGAGCGGCCGTCCGCGCTCGTGGAACCGGACCCCGCCGCTCCCGAGGAGCGCCCCCTTGCGGCAGACACGAATCCGGCCCCCGCCGTCTGGCTGAGCTCTCGTCCGAGGGTGAGCGACTTCTCCTTGCCGGGCCAGCTCAGAGCCGTCGCCATCTTCTCCAACTCCTCTGACGATGCCAAGATTGCCCTATGAGTATTTCACGAGTGGCAGTCGTCGGCGCAGGCATCATCGGTGTGGCTCTCGCCCGCGAGATCACCCGTCAGCTCCCCGACGCAGAGGTCACGGTCTTCGAGCGCGGCCGAACCGTCGGCGGCGCCCAGACCGGGCACACCGCAGGCATCGTCCACGCCGGATTCGACGAAGAACCGGGCAGCCTCGAGGCGACACTCGCCCGCCGTGGCGTCGAACTCCTCATCCCCTATCTCGCCGAGGCGGGTCTGCCCTACCGCGAATGCGGGCAGCTCGTCGTCGCCCAGGACACCGACGAGGTCGACCGCCTCGAGGAGCTCGCCTCCCGGGCCGAGAAGAACGGTGTGCCCGGGATCCGCCTCGTCGACCGGGCCCGAATGGAGGAGATCGAACCGGGCGTGCGAGGCGTCCAGGCCCTCTACTCCCCGCACACCGCGATCACCGACTACCCCGCCCTCGCCGAGGCGCTCGCCGCCGAGATCCGCGACGCCGGGGGCCGCTTCCGCTTCTCCACCGAGGTCACCGGCATCGACACGCTGAGCAGCGAAGTCCGCCTACGCACTCGCCCGGTCATCGCCAAGGACGACGGCGTGGAGAAAGGCGGCGAATCGGGCTACTCCACCGAGATCGTCGTCGGTCCCGACGGCGAGGCCCACGACCGTCCCCGGACCTACCGCGGTGAGGATTCCGAGCCCGCCGCGGATCCCGCGGAGAAGAGCGGTCTGGGCGGTCGCCTCGGCGATGAGCTGCGCACCCGGTTCGGCGACAAGGATTGGTTCAAGCAGGCCGAAGAGCGCATCGACGGCTGGAACTCGGAACGGAAGTCGACATCCGCCGAGGTCGACGCCGGGACCTTCGATGTCGTCCTCGTCGCCGCGGGCCTCCAATCCGACCGGCTGGCGACCGCGACCGGCCTCTCAGCAGAGCCCAGAATCGTGCCTCTGACCAGCACGTATTCGCAGCTCAGTGCCCCCGCCGCCGAGGCGGTCCACGGCATCATCTCCTCCGTGCCCGACCCGGGTGAGCCGTTCGAGGAGACCGTGCTCGCGCGCACCGTCTCAGGTGCCCTGCTGCTCGGCCCGACGACACACCTCGCGCTCGGTCGCGGGGAGGGGTCGGTCGGCGACATCGACTTCGGCGACCTCGGGGCGTCGTTCGGCTTCTCCGGGTTCTGGAAGTTCGCGAAGCGCAACGCCCGCGCGGCCGCCGAGGGCGTCCGGTCGGCGACGAGCACCTCGGCATTCGTCGAGCGGATCAAGCGCTACGCCCCTGACCTCGACACCGCAGGCATGACGACGGGCCCGCGCGGGGTGGGAGGGCTGGTTATCGATGACAAGGGCGAACTCGTCACGAGTCTCGTCGTCTCCACTCGCGGCAGACTCACCCAGGTGAGGTCCGTGCCGAAGGCGGGCGCCACCTCGGCGCTGGCGATCGCCGAACACGTCGTCGCATCGGCCCTGAAGTCCGCGGGACGCCGCTGAGGCAGCGGCGAACCGCACACATCGCCGTCAGCACAGCCGGCCCCGTCGCCGTTAGTGACCTCTAGCCCGACGTCGACCCCGCCACCGGCACACCCCGAACCTGCCGCCGGCGCCGGCACACCCGACCCCTCCTCCGCCGACGGCGCCGCCCTCAACCCGAATGGCGCTCGAGGAACTCGAAGACCTCGGTGTCATCGACGCCGGGTACCGCGCCGGGCGGAACGGCGGCGAGCAGGGACGCATGCATCTTCGCTGACGGCAGGGAGTTGTCCTCCCACTTCGCGGCGAGCTCCTCGGGGGCCGTGCGGCAGCACGAGGGATCCGGGCAGCGTGACTGCGAGCGGATCGAGGACTCCCTGCCTTCGAACCACTTGACGTGGGCGAACGGCACCCCGACGCTGATGGCGTAGTCGCCGCCGGGCAGCACCCGAGCCGTGCACCAGTACGAGCCCTGCGGGGTGTCCGTGTACTGGTAGTAGGGGCTGAACCGGTCGGCGACGCGGAAGACCGTGCGCGAGGTGAAGCGCTTGCACGCGAACTGGCCTTCGATCGCCCCGAGCGGGTCGGTGGGGAAGGGGAGGCCGTCGTTCGAGTAGGCCTTATGGATCGTGCCCGAGGCGTGGACCTTCATGAAGTGGACGGGCAGGCCGAGGTGCTCGGTCGCGAGGTTCGTGAACCGGTGGGCGGCGGTCTCGTAGCCGACGCCGAACATGTCCCGCAGGTACTCCACCGAGAGCTCCCGCTTCCGCTTGGCCTCGGTGAGCACCGGCACCGCCGCACTCTCAGGCAGGAGGACCGCCGCGGCGAGATAGTTCGCATCCACGCGCTGCTGGAGGAACTCCCGGAAGTCCTTCGGCGCCCCGTGGCCGAGCACGTGTGGGGCGAGACTCGTGAGCAGATGCGTGCGCGGATCGAAGGCGGCATCGGCATTGGGCAGGTAGATCCGCCGGTTCGCGGTGTCCGAGATCGACCGGGTCGACGACGGCAGGTCGGAGACGTAGTGGAGGCTGAACCCGAGCTTCTCCGCGATCGTCGCCGTCTCCCGCTGGGACACCGTCCCCGACTCGTAGCCGGCAAGCGAGAGCAGCTCGGCCGCCTGCTTCTCGAGGTCGGCGAAGTAGTTGTTCTTCTCCCGCATCGTCTCCCGCAGCTCCCGGTTGGCCCGCCGGGCCTCCTCCGGGGTCGCCGCCCGCCGGGTGAGCACCTCGGCGAGCTGACGCTGCAGACCGACGATGGCCTCGAGCGCATCCTGCGGCAGGGACTTGATGCGCACCTGCGGCAGACCGAGCGAGGAGTACATCGGGGAGGCCTGATTCCGCTCGGCCTCGAGTTCGAGAGCCTGCCTGCCGTCGACCGGAGTGGGGTCGAGGAGCTCGGAGACCTCGGTGCCGAGCGCCTGCGCGATGCTCGCGAGCAGCGTGACAGAAGTTTCCCGCTTGCCGTTCTCGATCGTCGAGATCTGCGAGGCCGCACGCCCCACACGCTCCCCGAGCTCGGACAGCGTCAGACCCGCCTCTTTGCGAAAAAATCTGATTCTTCTGCCGATACTGAGGTTGTCGACGGATGGGCTCGTTTCCGTCTTCGGTGCTTGAGTGCTGGTCACAACGGCCTCCGAGGTGGCGATCGGGGTGGTGCAGAGCGGGTGTGACCAGTATGACAGAAGCCACAATTTTCACCAATGGGAAGAAGCGAGAATCTTCTTCCCACTTTCCTCTGTCGGAGGGCTTGCGGCCGCACCAAGATGGATCACACGAACCTCGGAACAACACAGGAGTGAGACATCATGAGCGCGAACACCACGCCGAACGAACTGCACGACATCGAAGCGATCCGCCGCGACTGGGCCACCAACCCCCGCTGGCAGGGAGTCGCCCGCGAGTACTCGCCCGAGGATGTCGTCAAGCTGCGCGGCTCGGTGATCGAAGAGCACACGCTGGCCCGCCGCGGAGCCGAGAAGCTCTGGGAGGAGATCCACGACCTCGACTTCGTCAACGCCCTCGGCGCGCTGACCGGCAACCAGGCCGTCCAGCAGGTCAAGGCCGGCCTCAAGGCCATCTACCTCTCCGGCTGGCAGGTCGCCGCCGACGCGAACCTCTCCGGCCACACGTACCCGGACCAGTCGATCTACCCGGCGAACTCGGTTCCCGCGGTCGTCCGTCGGATTAACAACGCGCTCATGCGCGCCGATCAGATCGAGCACGCCGAGGGCATCAGCACCGTCGAGGACTGGATGGTCCCGATCGTCGCCGACGCCGAGGCCGGCTTCGGTGGTCCGCTCAACGCCTTCGAGCTCATGAAGGGCATGATCAACTCCGGCGCCGCCGGCGTCCACTGGGAGGATCAGCTCGCGAGCGAGAAGAAGTGCGGCCACCTCGGCGGCAAGGTCCTCATCCCCACCTCGCAGCACATCCGCACCCTCCAGTCGGCCCGTCTGGCCGCTGATGTCGAGAACGTCCCCTCGGTCATCATCGCCCGCACCGACGCCGACGCAGCGACGCTCATCACCACCGACGTCGACGAGCGGGACCAGCCGTTCATCACCGGCGAGCGCACCGCTGAGGGCTACTACAAGGTCCGCAACGGACTCGAGGCCTGCATCGCCCGCGGCAACGCGTACGCCCCGTACTCGGATCTGCTGTGGATGGAGACCTCGCTGCCCGACCTCGAGGTCGCCAAGCAGTTCGCCGAGGCGATCCACGCCGAACACCCGGACCAGCTGCTCGCGTACAACTGCTCGCCGTCGTTCAACTGGCGCAAGCACCTCGACGACGACACGATCGCGAAGTTCCAGCGCGAGCTCGGAGCGATGGGCTACAAGTTCCAGTTCATCACCCTCGCCGGCTTCCACGCGCTCAACTACTCGATGTTCGACCTCGCCCACGGCTACGCCCGCGAGCAGATGAAGGCCTACGTCGACCTGCAGGAGCGCGAGTTCGCTGCCGAGGAGCGCGGCTACACCGCGACGAAGCACCAGCGCGAGGTCGGCACCGGCTACTTCGACCTCGTCTCGACCGCAGTCAACCCGGAGGGCTCGACCCTGGCCCTGTCCGGTTCGACCGAGGAAGCCCAGTTCCACTGAGCAGCCGCCCCACACCTGCCGGGCCCGACCGGCCCGGCAGGTGAGGAACCCACCGACTCGGCGCGGCTCGACGATGTTTTCACGGGGTTTGCATCGTCGGTCCGCGCCGAACCCCCACACAGCGCACACCCCGCACCCGCATCCAGCACACCGCAGTTCCTTACAGCACTCGGAAAGAGTGAGGAGAAAGACAATGTCCCGCATCACGATCAACGCACCTGAGGCACCCGGATACGACACCGTTCTCTCGGCGCAGGCGCTCGACTTCGTCGCGGGCCTCCACGAGACCTTCGCAGACCGCCTCGGCGCCCTCATGGCCAAGCGCGGCAACCGGTCGGCGGAGATGAACGACGGCACCCTGCCCCGCTTCACCCCCGACTACGCAGCCGTGCGCGCCGACCGGACCTGGCAGGTCGCCGGCTCCCTCGACGCCCCCGGCCTCGAGGACCGCCGCGTCGAACTCGCCGGCCCCGTCACCGAACCCGAGATCGTCGCGGCACTGAACTCGCAGGCCAAGGTCTTCATCGCCGACTTCGAGGACTCGACGAGCCCGACCTGGGCGAACATCCTCGGCGGACAGCATGCCCTCTACCTCGCTGTGCGCGACCGGCTGCCGGGAGTGAGCAACCGCAATCAGCCGACGATCGGGATGCGCCCGCGCGGCTGGCACCTGCCGGAGAAGCACCTGACGTTCACGAACTCAGACGGTGAGCAGATGCCGGCGATCGGCGCACTCGTCGACTTCGGGCTCTACTTCTTCCACAACGCCAAGCACCTCATCGACGGCGGCACGGGACCCTACTTCTACCTGCCCAAGCTCGAATCCTCGCTCGAGGCTCGGCTGTGGAACCAGATCTTCGTCTGGGCGCAGGACGAGATGGGCATCCCGCAGGGCACGATCCGGGCGACTGTCCACATCGAGACGATCGCGGCCGCGTTCCACATGGAGGAGATCCTCTGGGAGCTGCGCGATCACTGCTCCGGCCTCCAGGCCGCCGGCTGGGACTACCTGTTCTCCGTCGTGAAGAACCTCCGCCACTCCACGGAGTTCATCCTCCCCGACCGCGACCGTCTGACGAACTCGCTGCCGCTGATGAAGGCGTTCACCGACCGTCTGGTGTGGACCTGCCACCGCCGCGGCGCCCATGCGATCGGGACGATGACGAACCTCATGACCAGTCACCCCGACGAGGGCTTCGTCGCCGCCGAGTTCGCCCGGATGCGCGAGGACAAGGCCCGTGAGGCGTGGCAGGGCTTCGACGGCACGTGGGTCGCCGACCCGGGTCTCGTGCCTGCGGCGCTCGCCGTCTACGATGCGGCGCTCGGCGAGCAGCCGCACCAGTTGGAGAACATGCGCCCCGACGTCCGGGTGTGTGCCGATCACCTCCTCGACATCACCGGGCTCGAACCGGTCGTCACCGAGGAAGGCGTGCGGGTCAACATCCGCGTGGCCATCGGCTACCTCAACGAGTGGCTCGGCGGCAACGGCAATGTGGCGCTGGAGAATCTTCTCGAGGATGTCTCGACCGCGGAGATCTCCCGCTCGCAGATCTGGCAGTGGATCCACCACGAGGTCACCCTCGACAACGGCCAGCAGGTGACGAGGCAGCTCGTCGAGCGCTACCTCGGCGAGGAGCTCGCCCTCATCGAGCGCACCCCTGCCGACCATGTCACCGAGGCGGTCGAGATCTTCCGGGCCAGCGCCCTGACCGAGGAGTTCCCCGAGTTCCTCACGGTGCCCGCCTACACCGAGCACCTCGTCGACCGAGTGGCCAAGGACGCGGTCACCGCGGCCTGAGCCACCGCCTCGGCGGATGCCCCGACCCCGATCCGCATCGGCACCCTGGACCTGCACGGACTCGCACTGCACAGCGAGTCACGTCAGGACAGGGTGCCGATGTGCGTCCGCGGGCGAATTTCAGCACGGTGTTCCGACATATCCGCGGTGCACGCACCCTGCCGGTGTCGGAACACCGTGCTGATGTGGAGTCGCCGTGCCGAATTCGGTTCACCGCGCCGATGTCGGATCGCCGGACCACCGAATCGCCGAGGCGGGCGTCAGCCCTCGTCGCTCCACCCCTCCGGCGGCCACGGCTGTCCGTCGGCGAGGGCGTTGAGCTGGTAGGAGATCGCGCCGTCGATCGATTCGCGGATGATGTCGGCGTGACCGGCATGCCTGGCCATCTCCGTGGTGAGGTGGACGAGGATCCAGCGCACGGTCATGGCGAAGTCCTGCGGCATCCACGGGTTGGCCACCGGCACCCGCGCATCGAGGTCGATGCCGCGTTCGGCGATGTCCTGCCTCGTCGCCGCGATCTCGGCGACGGCCCGGTCGAAGACGGCGAGCACCTCGGCGATGTCGAGATCGGGCAGCGTGCCGCCGTCGAACGCGCCATCGAGTCCGAGGGCGGCGTTGAACTGCGCATAGTCGTCCTCGGTGGCGACGAGAGAGGGATCGCGCACCTGCTGGAGCCAGCCGTAGACGACCTGCGCGCCGTGCGTGAGGAGACCCGAGATGCTCAGCGCGCTCACGGTCGGAGTGTTGCGGGCCTGCTCATCGGTGAGATCGAGGGCGGTGAGCCGCAGCTGAGCGCACTGCTGCTCGAGGAAGCTGAGATGGGCGTCGGTTTCGGTCGTAACGGCATGGCGGGCTCCTGAGTGAGGTGGTGGACCTGGATGAGGCGGTGGCATCGAGTGGTGATCGGTGGAACATCTCCATCATCGAGTCCATCGCGGACGTATGATGTCCGCATCGTTCGCCGTTCTCCAGTCCGGATCGTCGAACGTTCGCCGAGGTGGGGGGTGCACGCCCAGCCGGTGCCCGACCCGACCGCCCCGAGGAGACCGATGACCGCCGAGAGCAGACTCCTCCGCCTTCTCGCCCTGCTCGGCTCCGGACGGTCGTTCACCGCCGGGGAGCTCGCCGCCGAATTCGCCGTCACTGCCCGCACGATCCGCCGCGACATCGCCTCCCTCCGCGAACTCGGTTACGCGATCGACGCAGCACCCGGCGTCGACGGCGGCTACCGCGTCCGCAGTCGCACCATGCTGCCGCCGCTCCAGCTCGACGCCGGCGAGGCGATGGCCACCGGCATCGGACTCGCCCTGCTGCGCGGTGCGGGATTGAGCACGGAGAACGCCGAGTCCGCGGGACGGAAGCTGCAGACCATGCTGCCGCCGACGATGAGCGCAACCGTCCGCGCCGTCGCCACCGCCGTCTCCGTTGCCCCTGGTCACGAACCCGACGTCGACCACGGGACCATCGTCGCACTCGCCTCGGCGATCGCCACCTGCCTCCGCGTGACCTTCTCGTATGCGAAGCCATGGACGACCGCCGAGGCGGCCGACCGTCACGTCGAACCCGTCCAGATGGTCGTCCTGGGGTCCCACTGGTATCTCTTCGGCTGGGACCTCGACCGCGAGGACTGGCGGGTCTTCCGCCTCGACCGCATGGTCGACGTGCATGAGACGACGTTCGGATTCGCTCCCCGCGAGAGCCCCGACGCCGAAGCGGCCGTGCGACGCGCGGTCACCGTCGCAGCCTACGAGCACACTGTGATCCTCGAGATCACCGCGTCGGCGTCCGAGGTCGCCCCGTGGTTCTCCTCCCGCGGGGCCACGATCTCCGAAGTGGGGGAGCGGGTGCGTGTCGAGTTCGGAGTCGCCGACCTCGGGGCTGCGGCTGGGTATGCGCTCGGGATTCCCGCTCCGTGCCGCATCGTCGCTCCGCCGCAGCTGCGCACGGAGCTTGCGAACCTGCGCGGGCGCATCGACGACATGTGCGCCGCAGCGGACGAGGGCGCGAGCGAAGGCGGGCTAGCCGACTGAGGTGCCGATGGGCGTCCGCGGGCGAACTTCAGCACGGTGTTCCGACATTTTCGCGGTGCACGCACCCTGCCGGTGTCGGAACGCCCTGCTGATGTGGAATCGCCCCGCTGTTGCCGGAATACCGGGCCGAAGTCAGATCGTCGAATCGCCGAGGCGGGCGAGGACATCCTCGGTGGTCGTCACCTCGGCGAAACCGCCGCCGGAGAGGTTGACCGCGGTGGCCTCGATGAGAGATTCGGCGCTGATCGTCAGGGTCTCGAGGGTCGCGGTGAGCTGTTGCGCAGAATCTGCGCCGGAGGAACCCTCGTCCGCCGCTCCTTCGGCAGCGGATCCTGTGATCCCGTCGGTGCGCACGGCGGCCGCGACGGTGGCGCTGAGCGGGAACGTCGTCGTCGCATCGAGTGCGACGACGACTCGGTAGCCCAGATTGCCGCCCATCCGTGCCGTCGTCTCGACGCACATGTTCGTCTGGATGCCGCCGAGGACGATCGTGTCGATGCCGCGCCCGCGCAACCACGCGTCGAGGTCGGGGCTGCCGATGAAGGCGGAGTTGACCGTCTTCGTCACGAACAGATCGTGCGGTGCGCGGGCTACCTCGGCGAAGAGCTGATTGCCTGCGGCGTCCGGTCGCAAAGGAGAGGCGGGCTTCGTGCTGTCGTGGCGGACGAGGACGATCGGCGCCCCGGCCGCGGCGAACGCGGAGATGAGCGCGCTGACGTTCGCGCGGCATCCCTCGAGGTCATGCGGTTCGCCCCAGTGGGGGTCGAGGAATCCGGTCTGCATGTCGATGACGATGAGCGCCGAGGTGGGTGTGGTCAGGCTGTTCTGCGTGGTGGTCATGTCCCCATTCCACCCCGGTCGTCGTCGAGCGACCAGTGGCGGATATGCCAGTGGGCAATAGAATCGTGCCATGAGAGAGAATGACCGCCGTCCGGACCCGGCCTTCGAGGATGCGAGCTCCGCGGACCCATCCGCCCAGGACCCAGCCTTCGAGGACGGCAGCCTCGCCATCGACATCCTCGTCTTCGACGAGGTCCGCATGTACGACGTGGCCACCGCCCTCGAGGTCTTCTCCGACCGGTCGGCCAGAGGACTCCCGCCCGTGCGCGTCCGCCTCGTCGGTTCCCAGCCGAACGTGCGCTGCGATTCAGGTGCCGTGCTGACCGTCGACACGGGAGCCGTGAAGCCCAGCCCCGCACGTGTCGCTGAATCTGCAGGTCAGCGGCCCGCTCGCCTGCTCGTCGTGCCGGGTTCCGAGGTGCGTCTCGGCCGCCTCGCCGAGGCTGACCTGACGCGGGTGCGCACCTTCGACGGCATCGTCGCAGCCCTGTGCACCGGCGCCTTCGCCCTCGCTGAGGCGGGACTGCTGGCGGGACGACGAGCGACGACGCACTGGCGGTTCGCGAATGAGCTCGCGACGCGTTTCCCCGACACCGAGGTGGTCCCCGACGAGATCTTTGTCGGCGCGGACCGCGTGTGGACCTCGGCGGGAGTGAGCGCCGGAGGGGATCTCCTCCTCCACCTCGCCGATCAGGCGTGGGGCGCCTCGGTGGCCGCCGACATCGCGCGGTCGATGGTCCTGCCGCTGCGCCGCACTGGCAATCAGGCGCAGTTCGTCGACAGGACGGTGATCGATCTCGCTCGCAGCGCCTCGGCGAACAGCGACTTCCACGCCCTCGAAGCCCGCGTGACCGCCGCCCCGCAGGAGGACTGGTCGGTGCGGCGCTTCGCCCGAGAGCTCGGGCTGACCGAACGCACATGCTTCCGCACCTTCCGCGACCTCACCGGGCTGACCCCGCACGAATGGCTCACCGCGATGCGCCTCGACGTCGCCCGCCAGCTCCTCGAGACGACCGCACTGCCGATCGACCTTGTCGCCGCGGACTCGGGACTGGGTTCGGGTGACAATCTGCGCAAGCACTTCGCCGTGAAGTTCGGGGTGGCCCCGAACGCCTACCGCGCGACGTTCGCCGCCCGGGCCGGCAATCCTCCGCGCTGACAGCAGACCGACCCCGAGGCGGCCCCGGAGCGGCCCCGACACCAACAGTGCGTTTCCCGCGACGGTGACGGCGAGGTGTCCGGGAAGTGGCCGGAGGGTGAATCGCTTCACACGTCGTCCATATACTGATGCCATGACGATTCTCATCGGCTATCTTCCTGCCCCCGAAGGGGAGGCGGCGCTGCGCGCGGGATTCGCGGAGGCCGCACTGCGCACGTGCGACGCCGTCGTGGTCAACTCCCAACGACGCGGCGCCAGCGGCGCCCCGACCGAGATCGACAAGGACGACATCGATCGCATCGTCGCCCTTGGTCAGGAGGCGGGAGTGGCCGTGAGCGTGCTCCAGCCCGACCACGAGGACGACGTGCCGGGCACGCTCAACGACCTCGCCGCCGAGCATGACGCGCAGCTCATCGTCATCGGCCTGCGCAAGCGCTCGGCCATCGGGAAGTTCATCCTCGGCTCGCAGGCCCAGCGCATCCTCCTCGAAGCCGAAGTCCCCGTGCTCACCGCGAAGGCCTGAAGCTCCCGCCGTTCACCGCGCGGACTCGAGTCCGTGACCCCACGCGAGCAGTTCGGCCAGGGAGACGCCGCGCGCATCGCTGAGGTCGGCGATCTGCGTCCGACACGAGTACCCGTCGGCGAGCACGACGCGAGCCCTGTTCGGTTCGGAGTCCCGGAGCGCCGGCAGGAGGGCGAGCTCGGCGACGGCGACCGAGGTCTCGTAGTGACCGGCTTCGACCCCGAAGTTCCCGGCCAGCCCGCAGCACCCGCCGATGAACTCCGCGCTCGCCCCCGCCCGCGACAGCAGCTCCTTATCCGCGGCCGTCCCGAGCACCGCCGACTGGTGACAGTGCGGTTGGACGATCGCCTCGATGCCGGCAAGGTCGGGAAGCTCGGCGCCGATCTCAAGCAGATGCTCCGCGAGGGTCCGCACGCGCGCTCCCACCCGCTCCGCCGCATCGTCGGCGAGGAGCTTCTGCGCATCGTCCTTGAGCGTGGCCAAGCATGACGGTTCGACCCCGACGATCGGCATCTGCCCGGTCGCATCGAGTGCCGCGATCGTCTGACGAAGGTGCGTCTTCGCCGCATCGAGCTGTCCCGTCGAGATGAGCGGCAGACCGCAGCACACGGTCTGCTCGACGACGCGCACCCGCACTCCCGCATGCTCGAGGACCGCGACGGCGGCCGCGAGGATCCGCGGCGCGAAATGGTTCGACCACGAGTCCGCGAAGAGGACGACCTCGCCGAGGTGGACCGGTCGTGCCGTCCCCGACCCGGCCCCCGCCGCCGCGCCCGACTCCGACCCAGCTCCCACCTCGGCGCGGTCATCCCACCAGCGACGGAACGTCGTCGTCGCGAACGTCGGAATCGACCGGCGCCCATCGATCCCTGCCAACCGCTTTCCCACGGCACCGACCCCGGGCAGACGGGCGAGACGGTTGACGGCACCCGCGACCGGGGTGAGCGCGGCGGCGAGCTGCGGAAGGAACCCGAGGGCGTAGTGACTGGGCGGCCGCAGCCGCCCGCGGTAGGTCTGGTGGAGGACCTCGGCCTTGTACGCGGCCATGTCGGTGCCCG
Source organism: Brevibacterium metallidurans (assembly GCF_037101285.1). Lineage (NCBI taxonomy): Bacteria > Bacillati > Actinomycetota > Actinomycetes > Micrococcales > Brevibacteriaceae > Brevibacterium > Brevibacterium metallidurans. The sequence continues at coordinate 124,826 of NZ_BAAAAF010000011.1, read as the reverse complement.
TCGGACATTCGCTCGCACACGCCTTGCAGGACAGGCAGAGGTCGAGCGCCTCGGCGACGGCGGGGGAGTCCCACCGGGGCTCGAGCAGATCCCCGGAGACCATCTCCTGGAGCACGCGCGCCCGCCCCCTCGTCGAATGCCGCTCATCCCTCGTGGCCTGGAACGACGGGCACATCACCCCGCCGGTCGCCGCGGAATCCGCCCGGCACTTGCCGACCCCCGTGCAGCGGTGGACCGCCGAGGCGAACCCCTCGGCCTCACCCGCATACGCCATCGCCAGCGGCCCGGGCAGCCGTGTCCGGTGGGGCACCTCGGCGAGGCGGATCGAGTCATCGAGCGGGTAGGGATCGACGATGACGCCGGGACCGAGCAGATGACGCGGATCGAAGAGCTCCTTGACTGAGCGGTTGAGGGCGATGACCTCGGGCGGGTAGAGCAGCGGAAGGAGCTCCGAGCGCGCCCGCCCGTCCCCGTGCTCACCCGAGACCGACCCGCCGTAGCCGGCGACGAGCTCGGTCGCCGCCACGAGGAAGCGCCGCATCACCGCCGGACCGTCCGGGGCCTCGAGCGGGAAGTCGACGCGCATGTGCACGCACCCGTCCCCGAAGTGCCCGTACGGGATTCCCCACAGTCCGTGCGCATCGAGCAGATCCATGAGATCGCGCAGATAGTCGCCGAGGTGCTCGACCGGAACTGCGGAATCCTCCCACCCGGCGTGGGCGTCGCGGCCGTCGGGCGTCCGCGAGACGAGCCCGGCACCATCGGCACGGATCGCCCAGATCTCGGCCGCGGTTGCGGCATCGACGACGGCGGCGTCGAGGGAGGCGGACTCGCGGATGAGGCGCTGGGCCTGACCGGCGAGGACGTCAGCGTCGTCCCCGGTGAGTTCGACGACGAGCCAGCCTGCGCCCTGAGGCAGGGCGGGGACGGCGCCTGCCCCCTTGGCGGCGACGACCCGATCGAGCATGCGCTCATCGAGACCCTCGCATGCGGCGACGGGGAAGTCGCGCAGCAGCGGGGCATCGCGGGCGGCTGCGACCATGTCCGGATAGCCGAGGACGACCGCCGAGGTGTGCGCGGGCTCGGCGACCAGCCGCATCTTCGCCTCCAGCACGACGCCCCAGGTCCCCTCGGAACCGGCGAACGCCCGCCGGACATCGAAGCCGTTCTCCGGCAGCAGTGCGTCGAGACCGTACCCGGAGACCTGCCGGGAGAAGGTGCCCAGATGCGTGCGGATCACCCCGAGATGCTCGCCGATGAGGGCATGGAGGCGCGGGAAGAGCTCGCGCGGGTCCGTCTCGTCGAGCTCGACGATCGTGCCGTCGACGAGCATGACGCGCAGAGCGAGGATGTTCTCACCCGTGCGGCCGTAGCCCAGCGCCCACGGCCCGCACGCGTTGTTGCCGATCATCCCGCCGATCGTGCACCGCGTGTGGGTCGACGGGTCGGGTCCGAAGCGCAGACCGTGGGCACGGGCGCGCGCCTGCAGGCTCGCATGGACGCATCCGGCCTCGACCCACGCGCTCTGCTCGACGGGATCGAGGTCGAGCACGGCATTCATGTGCCGGGAGAAGTCGAGGACGATGCCCGTGCCGATCGCATTGCCCGCGATCGAGGTGCCGGCACCGCGGCTGACGACAGGGACGCCGAGGCGGCGGGCCACGCTCAGCGTGCGGGCGACGTCCTCCTCTCCGCGGGGGAGGACGACGGCCTGCGGGACGAGTCGGAACAGAGAGGCGTCGGAGGAGTATGCCGCACGGTCGGCGTCGTCGACGGTGACATCGCTGATCCCGGCGGCTCTGAGTTCGACGCCGAGAGCCTCGGCCGAAGCAGCGGTCATGGGTGCATTCTGCCACCGAATCTCATGTGACTGATCAAGTGTCCAAGGCGAGCGATGCCAGTGTCCGCCTGGGGACAATGGCGGATGGCCCGACAACCGGCATTGTCGCTGGCGAAAATTGCACCGGTTTGCGGTTTACTCACACTTCGCGCTCAGATTAGAACAGTTCCTTCCAGGATCCGGGAAAAATTGGCGCGACATCGCTGTCGTGGTATTTAATGGAAGTACATTTTCCTGTGGCGGTGGGCCACATGTGCAGGCAAGGAAAGAAACAATGTCACGTCGCGCTCGCGAATTAACAGTGGATCAGACAGCCCTGGTTGCGGCTGTGCGCAGAATTTCCCGGCAGCGAACCAAGATCAACACGAACTACGTCATGTCGATCCTCCGAGCACGCGAAGAGGGGGCGACCTTCGGTGCCATTGCCGAGGCCGCCGGAACTTCCTCGCAGGCAGTGCAGGAGATCGTGCGCAGGCACGGACGCGTCCAGCGTTCGGAGGGCTCGGGCGACGCCGCTCGTGCTCGGACCGAATCGGCCGGCACCGAAGTGCCGGCAGCCGCCGCCGAGTGACGCAGTCGGGAAGGGGAACGGCGGGTCGCCCCGCCGTCCGCCTTCGTGTGTGCGTATCGATGGGATGGGCGTAGTCCCGGCGGATCTCTGATTTTTATAGGGTAAGGCTATTTGTGCCTATTCTTCGTTTCCCGGCGATTCTTTTCTTGTTTACACGGTAAGTTGAAGAATCCTCCTAAAGGTATTTCCGCGCCCTTCGCCGAGGTGGTTGAAACTCCTTTCTCGCGGGTTCTCCGCCGATTCTCCGACCGTGTTCACGACGGTGTTCGCACTGGTGGTCACGTCGATGAGCATGCCCCGCGGCGGACCCGGATTCGGTCCTGGCGGACTGCGGCTCCGCGCTCGGGCGCGCACGTTAGAGTGACGGCATGAGCGCTTCGACATCCCTGCCCGCCGACCTCGTCGCCGACCCGATCGTCCGCATCGCCGCCGACCTCTCCGTCATCGCGTGGGAGCGGATGAGCGCCTGGCGCTCGTCCTTGGGGACGGATCTCGATGAGTCCGTCATCGACACGAAGACCTCGCCCAACGACCTCGTCACGCTCGCCGATGCGCAGATCGAATCCCTTGTGCGCGGGTACCTCGCGGCCGCCCGGCCCGGCGACCGGATGGTCGGGGAAGAGGGCGCCGAGGCGCTCGATCCCGTCGGGTTCTTCGACCGCGAGTTCCTCCTCCGCCTCCATTCGTTCGATCCCGTGACCGGTCGCCTCGCCGAGGTGACCGATACCGGACTCAATGGTGACGGTCCCAGCGGTGGCGCCCCCGGCAGAGCGAGCGAGTCATCCGGCGATGCGCCGACGGGGGCGGTCCGTCTCGAGTGGCACGTCGACCCGATCGACGGCACCGTGAACTTCGTGCGCGGCATCGAGCACTTCGCGTTCTCCGTCGGCGTCCTCCGCGCCCCCGCCGAGGCGGTCGACGCCGGCGCCGACAGCTCTGCTGACGTCCCGGCCGCAGGATCCTCGGGAGGTGATCCCGCCGGTGACTGGCTCGTCGGGCTCGTCGCCTCGCCCGGCCTCGGTGCGACCTTCGTGGCCGCGCGGGGTCGCGGTGCCTACCGCGTCGAGGGGCGCCTGTTCGATCGGATGCCCGAACCGCCCGGCACCGCGGACGCCGCACCGGCCCCCACCTCGGCGATACGACTCTCCGGTGCGCCTGCGGGACTGTCGGGTCGCCTGCTCGCCACCGGCTTCGCCTACAAGGGCGACAATCGAGCCCGGCAGCTGGCAAAGCTGCCGGCGCTCATGGACGGCTACGACGACATCCGCCGCTGCGGCTCGGCGGCGCTCGACCTCTGCATGGTCGCCGAGGGGAAGGTGACGTGCTACGCCGAACGCGGGCTGGGCATCTACGACTACGCGGGCGGCGCCCTCATCGCCGAGGAGGCGGGTGCCTTCGTCCATCGCGGGGGAGCGGGCGGTCCGACGGCGGCAGCCGATTCGGCCGAGGAACTCGCACGACTCGTCGAGACGATCTGAGCCCGGGGCTGCGCCTCGGCGACTCTGCCCCGGGCGCTCGGGCCGTGACCGACGCGGCACCGCCTCGACGGAAATGTGACGCGGTTAACGGCATACTCACATCCTCTATTTCCTGAAGCTTAGGCTAAGCTAAATCACAGATGACTTTCATCTGCATACGAACGATCGCCTCAAGGAAGTAGAACACGATGATCTCGACCCGACTCCGCCTCGGCGCCGCTCTCGGCGTCCTGGCCCTGGCCCTGTCCGGCTGCGGTGCCAGTGCCGAATCCAGCGAGCAGAACGCCGCCGGCGCCTCCGGCACCGTCACGGTCGAGGACAACAACGGCAAGCAGACCGTGAAGTCCCCGCCGACCTCGGTCGTCGCCACGGACAACCGCACCTTCGAGACCCTCGACTCCTGGGGCATCGAACTCAAGGCCGCCGCCCGCGGTCTCATGCCGGAGGGTCTGTCGTACACGAACAACGACAAGATCGCCGACCTCGGCAACCACCGCGAACCCGACCTCGAGAAGGTCGTCGCCGCGAAGCCTGACCTCATCGTCAACGGACAGCGCTTCGCGCAGTTCCACGACGACCTGCAGAAGCTCGCCCCCGAGGCGGTCGTCCTCGAGCTCGATCCGCGCGACGGCAAGCCCTTCGACGAGGAGCTGCGCCGCCAGACCACCACCCTCGGTGAGATCTTCGGCAAGCAGGACGAGGCGAAGAAGCTCGTCGATGACTTCGACGCGTCGATCGAGCGCGCGAAGTCGGCCTACAACGGCACCGACAAGGCGATGGGCGTCATCACCACCGCCGGTGACATCGGCTACTCCGCTCCCGGCGTCGGCCGCACCGTCGGACCGGTCTTCGACATCCTCGGCCTCAAGCCGGCCCTCGACGTGCCCGAAGGCAGCGACAGGGACAAGGGCGACGACGTCTCGGTCGAGGCCATCGCGCAGTCGAAGCCCGACCTCATGATCGTCATGGACCGTGACGCCTCCTTCGCTCCCGAAGAGCGTGAGAAGGGCTCGGCCCCGGCCGCCGAGGTGATCGAGAAGTCCGAGGCACTCAAGTCCGTGCCCGCGGTGCAGAACGACAAGATCGTCTACTTCCCCGAGGACACCTACCTCAACGAGGGCATCCAGACGTACACCGAGTTCTTCAACTCCTTCGCCGACAAGCTCGAAGCGCAGAAGTAACGCGGGACATCCCGTAGGGGAGACGCCGTGGCGGCGCGGATGCGCCGCCACGGCCCAACCGGGAACGACAGCATGACGAACTCAGAGATCACGGGCGGGCAGACCCGCGCGACCACCTCGGCGGGGGAGAACCCCGGCGGGGACGAATCCGTCTCACCGAGGCCCGGCGAAGCGGGCCGGTCGACGGCGAAGACCCGAGGACGGCTGCTGAGCTGGCAGCTGGGTGTCGCGACGCTTGCGGTGCTCGCCCTCCTCGCAGCCTCCCTGCTCACCGGGGTCTACGACATCTTCGGGGCCGCCGACGGTGCCGAGATGTTCCAGATCACCCGGATCCCGCGCACGGTCGCGCTCGTCCTCGCGGGTGCCGCGATGGCGATGTGCGGGCTCGTCATGCAGCTGCTCACACAGAACCGATTCGTCGAGCCGACGACGACGGGAACGACGGAGTGGGCGGGGCTCGGCCTCATGCTCACCGTCATCATCTACCCCGAGGCGACGATCCTCCAGCGCATGCTCGGCGCGATCCTCGCCGCGTTCATCGGCACCCTCATCTTCTTCCTCTTCCTCCGCCGCGTCTCGCTGAAGTCCTCGCTCATCGTCCCCATCGTCGGCATCATGCTCGGTGCCGTGGTCGGGGCGATCACGACGTTCATCGCCGTCTCGACGGACATGCTGCAGAACCTCAGCATCTGGTTCGCCGGCAGCTTCACCTCGATCCTGCGCGGACAGTACGAGGTCCTCTGGGTCGTCGCGATCGTCGTCGTCGCCGTGTTCATCACCGCCGACCGGTTCACGGTCGCGGGCCTGGGCAAGGAGATCTCGACGAGCGTGGGCCTGAAGTACAACCAGGTCATCCTCGTCGGCACGATCCTCGTGGCCATCGCCACCGGCGTCGTCACCGTCGTCGTCGGCTACCTGCCGTTCCTCGGGCTCATCGTGCCCAACATCGTCTCCATGGTCCGCGGCGACGATCTGCGCTCGAACCTGCCGTGGGTGTGCCTGCTCGGCATCGCGATCGTCACCGTCTGCGACCTCATCGGACGCCTCATCATCGCCCCGTTCGAGGTCCCGGTCTCGCTCATCCTCGGCATCGTCGGGGCCGCCGTCTTCATCGCCCTGATCCTGCGTCAGAGGAGGCGCGGCTGACATGACCGATACGAACATTCACGGCCCCGGGCCGATGACAGAATCCGCGGGCGCCCCGAAGGACGGTGGCACCCCGAAGGACGGGACCGCCCCTTCGGAGCCCGGGAACCGGCGGACGACTCCGGTGAAAGCGGACCCCGCGACCGCCTCGGCGAAGGACCGGTCCTCACGGCACTCCGGGCCGCTGACGACGCGTCGGGCACGCAAGCGGTACTGGACGATCATCGCGATCCTGTCCGTCGCCGCGGTCGGGATCGCGTTCGGCCTCCTGGCCTGGGACAACCCGCTGCCGATCACGGACGAGGGCTTCTGGCTCATCGCGGGCCTGCGCGGGCGCAGCCTCGTCGTCCTCATCATCGTCGCCCTCTGCCAGGCGTTCGCCACGGTCGCGTTCCAGACGGTGACGAACAACCGGATCATCACGCCCTCGATCATGGGCTTCGAATCGCTCTACGTCGCCGTCCAGACCTCGGCGATGTACTTCTTCGGCGTCACCGCGCTCGTCGAGCTCCGCGGCCTCGTGCCCTTCACCCTCCAGCTCACGGCCATGGTCGGGCTCTCGCTCGCGCTCTACGGCTGGCTGCTGTCGGGGAAGTACGCGAACGTCGAGGTCATGCTGCTCGTCGGCGTCGTCATCGGCGGGGGACTGGGGTCGGTGGCGACGTTCATGCAGCGCACCCTGACCCCGAGCGAATTCGACGTCCTCTCCGCGCGCCTCTTCGGATCGATCGCGAACTCCGATGCGACGTACCTGCCCGTCGCGATCCCGCTGTGCCTCATCGCGTGCGCGGGGATCTACCTGTCCTCGCCGAGGCTCAACGTCCTCGCGCTCGGGAAGGGAGTGACCGGCAACCTCGGGCTCAATCACACGCGCGAGATGATCAAGATCCTTGTCTTCGCCTCGATCCTCATGGCGGTGTCGGTGTCGATGATCGGGCCGATGATCTTCCTGGGCTTCCTCGTCGCGATGCTCGCCTACCAGTTCTCCGACACCTACGACCACCGGTACGTGCTGCCGATGGCGGGCCTGCTCGGGTTCGTCGTGCTCGGCGGCGCGTACTTCGTACTCAAGAACATCTTCTACGCCGAGGGCGTGGTCTCCATCATCATCGAAGTCATCGGCGGAGGCGTGTTCCTCTTCGTCATCATGCGGAAGGGTCGACTGTGATCACACTCGGCGAGGTTGCCAAGAACTACAGTGAGAAAGTGCAGATCGGGCCCGTCGACCTGCACATCCCGGCGGGCGGGGTGACCGCCCTCGTGGGACCCAACGGCGCGGGCAAATCGACTCTGCTGACGATGATCGGGCGGCTGCTCGACATCGACGCCGGGGCGATCGAGATCGCCGGCTACGACGTGGCCTCGACGAAGTCGAAGGACCTCGCGAAGATCGTGTCGATCCTGCGCCAGGAGAACCATTTCATCACCCGTCTGACGATCCGACAGCTCGTCGGCTTCGGCCGCTTCCCGTACTCGAAGGGGCGACTGACGACGGCGGATGAGGAGATCATCTCCCGCGCGATCGACTTCCTCGAGCTCGGGGAGCTGGAGAACCGGTTCATCGACGAGCTCTCCGGCGGTCAGCGGCAGCGCGCGTACGTGGCGATGGTGCTCGCGCAGGACACCGAATACGTCCTCCTCGACGAACCGCTGAACAACCTCGACATGAAGCACTCCGTGCAGATGATGCAGCACCTGCGCCGTGCCGCCAGCGAGATGGGCCGCACGATCGTCATCGTCATCCACGACATCAACTTCGCCGGTCACTACGCCGACCACATCTGCGCCGTGAAGGACGGGAAGGTCGCGGAGTTCGGCACGCCTGAGGAGATCATCACCGCCGAGCTGCTCACCCGAGTCTTCGACACCCCCGTCGATGTCGTCGACGGCCCCCGCGGTCGGCTCGCTGTGTACTACTGAGGGGCTCGGGCCGGGGCTGCTGATTCGCAGGCGCGGCGCTGAGGGGCGCGGTTCCCACCGGCGCGACCACTGGCAAGATGTCCGCACGCAACGGTCAAGTGCGCAGCGTCGGGATTTCCGGTTCGCGGCACCACAGCTGTCCGCCTTGCCACTGGCAAGATGTCCGCACGCGACGGGCAAGTGCGCAGCGGCGGGACTTCCGGTTCGCGGCACCGGCGCGCCCTGCGCCTTCGTTCCCGATGTTCACCGAGCGGTTGTCGGACGCGACGTCTTAGGGTTCGCGCGAATCGTGGGTGGCGACGCTGGGGACGCTACCGCGCTCGGCACCTGAGGGCATGACCCATTTCCGGACGCCGATGACGATGAGGGCGATCAGGCCGACGATGAGCAGACCGTCGGCGGCGATGTAGAGTAGGTGCATCATCGAGCCGCCATCGTCGACACCGGCGAGGACGGCGTCGGTGCGCTGGTTGAGCAGGGGGCGGACGAACGCGACCTTGAGGATGAGGACACCGATGACGCCGCTGGTCACCGCCCGGAACGGGGTGCCGACGCCGTCTTTGAGGATCGCCCAGAGCAGGATGACGGCGATGACGATCTCCACCCAGTTCATCGCCGTGAAGACGAGCCGACCGATGCCGAGCCCGAGCGGAATCGTGATTCCCGGCGCTTGGAACTTCAGCGGCGCCTCGATGAGGGAGATGCCGACGATGAGACCGAGCCACAGTGCCGGCAGTACGAGTCGCGCACCAGCGGCGAGCTTTGAGTCCTGAGAACCGAGAACATGGACCATACTCGAATTCTACTCCGCGTAGAAATCGGGTCTGGAGGCGAGTCCGAGGCACTGTCCGAGCCGTCCGTGTCTCCCCACCCGAGCCACCTCCATCGCCCCACCCGAACCACCGCTGATGCCCCACCCGAACCGCCCCGAATGCCCCGCCCGAACCGCCACCCCTCACCCGCCCGAATCGCCCTCGGACCGCGTCGTCGACACCGGCGTTTTCGGCCCTAGACTGAGCGCATGCGTCTGTTCTCCAATGCCGTCGTGCGCACGCTCGCCCCCGCCGATGCGGCCCCGACGACCCCGCCCGATGCGATCCTCGTCGACGGCGAGACGATCGTGGCGGTGGGCGCCCGGGACGAACTCCTCGACATCGCCGCCGCGCAGACGTCGTCGACGGCGGCGCTCGCCTCGGCGGGAGGGGTGGGGGCCACCTCGGTGATCCCCGGTGCCTCCGTCGAGGAGATCGACTGCGCGGGCCGCGTCATCCTCCCCGGCATCGTCGATGCGCATATGCATTCGGTCGCGTACGCGGATTCCCTGACGAACCTCGATCTCTCCGGGACGCGGTCCCTCGCCGAGGCGGTCGCCGCCATCCGCGGGCGCGCGCAGACCCTGCCGGTGGGCTCGTGGGTCGTCGGGGCCGGGTGGGACCTCAACCGCTGGGAGGACCCGCGCTACCCCGACCGGGAGCTGCTCGACCGCGAGGTGCCAGACCACCCGGTCGCGATGTGGTCGATCGACCTGCACACGGTGTGGGCGAACGGGCATGCGCTCGAGATCGCGGGCATCGACGCCGACACCCCGGACCCGTCCGGCGGTGAGATCGTCCGCGACACCGCAGGCGTGGCAACCGGTCTGATCAGGGAGGATGCCGCGGATCTGCTTGTTCGCTACATTCCGGAGCCGAGCCGCGAGGATCAGGCTGAACGCCTCGAGCGGACGCAAGAGCTCTTCCTCTCGCTCGGGCTCACCGGCATCCATGACTTCGACGGGATCGCCTCGACGCTGGGGTGGAACGATCTGCGTGAGGCCGGGCGGCAGCGGCTGCGGGTGACGAAGTTCCTCCGCCAGCCGGAGGTTCCGTGGGCGATCGAGACCGGATGGGTGACCGGCGGAGGCGATGACTGGCTGCAGCACGGCGGGGTCAAGCTCTTCGCCGATGGTGCGCTCGGATCCCATACGAGCCACATGTCCTCGCCGTACCCGGAGCCGGAGCCGGCTGGGGTCGGCGTGCATGGTGCCGAGGCACCCGAAGCCGTCGAGGAGACGGCGGGTGCCGAAGTCGGTGCCGTCGCTCTCGACGTGCCGCCCGAGGCGCACCTCAACTACGGGATCGCGCAGATGAGTGAGGACGAGCTCTTCGAGCAGGCGCGGATCGCGACCGAGGCGGGCATCTCCGTGGCGATCCATGCGATCGGCGATCAGGCCAACCATCATGTGCTCAACGTGTTCGAGCGGCTGCGGCCGATCACACTCGAGGTCTCCGAGCGCCTCGGCAGACGGCTGCGCCACCGGGTCGAGCATGCGCAGTTCATCCAGCCTGAGGACGTCGCCCGTTTCGCCGAGCTCGACGTCATCGCCTCGATGCAGCCGCGCCACTGCATCTCCGACCTCCACCTGCTCCACCTCATCGACGAGTCCGCCCAGCTGGCCGCGTACGCGTGGCCGGACCTCCTCGGCGCGGGCGCGCAGGTGATCTTCGGCTCGGACGGTCCCGTCGAGCACGCGAACCCGTTCGCAGCGATCTATGCGGCGATGACGAGGGCCGACATCTCGGGGGATGTCGGGTCGACGTTCCAGCCGCAGCGTCGGCTCTCCGCCGTCGAGGCGTTCCGGTTGCACTCGTGGGCGCCTGCTGTCGCTGCGGGTCTCGGCGACCGGCGCGGGAGTCTTGCGGCTGGGATGGACGCCGACTTCATCGTCGTCGACACCGACCCGTGCGCGGCCGATGGGCTTGTCGCCGCCGAGGCGGTCGCCGGGCCCGATGGTCTGCTCGGCTATGACTCGGAGGAGGCGCTCTTCGCCCACGCCGAGGCGATCCGTGACGCCCGTGTCTTCCTCACCGTCGTCGGCGGCGAAGTCCAGTACGCCGCGGAGTGAGCGGGCGCCGGGATGCCGAGCCCGTGTCGAGCGATCAGGTGTCGATCGAGCAACGCGCCGAGGCGGTGCACGGGCGCTGTCAGTTCAGCTGGGAAACGTCCCCGCGGGGACGCGCGCCAACGGACCGCGCGGTAGAAATCCACATGGTAGGGATAAGTCCATACCATGTGGACTTAAACCGAGCGGTGGTGTCGACAGACGTCCCCGCGGGGACGTGCCTGCTCAGAGTTTTGCGTTCCATTCGTCGAGGCGCGACCGGAGGTCGCCCTCAGTGAGGTCGGTTCTGCCGATGCCGTGGTAGTTGGGCAGCCACGTCTCGACTCGCTCGTGAGCGTTGGCTGCGGCCTGCACATCCCAGGCACGGATGTCGTCGATCGGCCGACCGAGCCCCCGTTCGTACTCGGCGAGGAAGAGGTCGGGCGCCGAAGTGGATCCCAGCAGTACGAGATCCTGGCGGCACCACGCGAGGTCGATGCCGCGGGGACCCTGCCGGGCCCCGGCCCAATCGACGACTCCGGTGAGCTTGTCGTTCTTCCACAGTGCATTGCCCGACCAGAAGTCGGAGTGGACGAGCACGGGATCGCTGAGATCGAGGGTCGCCCACTCGAATTGAGCTCGCCTCGCGATCTGCGATGATCCCGTCGGCGGGTTCGACGGTGCCGCAGGCAGCCCTGCACCGCTCAGTTTATGGATCCGAACCAGAGCCGCGGCCATTTCCCGGGCGATGACGTCGATCGGAAGCGCGGAGTCCGGTGCACCGCCGGCGACGACCGTGGTGATGACGAGCGGGTACTCCACGTGCGGGTCGACTGCGACGAGGCGCGGAACGAAATCACCGAGTGCGGTCAGTCGAGGCAGGACCTCAGCCTCGCGGTGGGCGGCATCATGCCCGGTGGGGAAGCCGCGGACGACGAAGTCCGTGCGTCCGTCCGTGACGCGCACGGTCATCGCATGCTGGCCCCCGGGCAGCACTCCCACAAGTTCGAGGTGCCGACCGAGCAGCACCGATGCCGAGGCGACCGCCTCGGTGGGCGACCAGCCCGAGCCGGTCAGTGGCGACGTCACCGGCCCGCGTCCGCGAGCAGGCGCTCGAGTCCTGCGGCATATCGGGCGGCCATCATCCTCTGCGTTGCGACCGACAGCGGAGCTGCGGCCTTGAGCAGCGGATGCCCGGGCACCGAGCGCGACGTGATCGAGGCGATGAGCCGGTCGTCGTCGACGGAGACGAGGAACGTCTGCACCCCGGTCTCGAGGTGGCCGGGCAGGGTGCGGTAGACGAAGCCGGCCTGCCGGTCGGTGTCGATGACGTCCTCGACGACGCATGACCCGACGGGCACGACGAGGTCCTCTCCGCGCAGTCGCCGGACCCGGCCCGGCCAACCGGGATTGAGCCACAGGTCGACGACCATGCCCGGCTCCACCCGGCGCTGCGGCCTCGCAATCACCCCGGCGCCGGCCTGCAGCTGCCACGTGAGGATCGCGTCCCTGGCCAGTGGGAAGAGCTCGGCCGAGCCGACGTCGCGGATGTGCTCAAGCGCGTTCATGGTCGCCCTTTCATCAGAGCCTTGCGGCATTGAGGCCGTCCGTATGAGGCAGGCAGTGTTCGCGGTCCACAATGCCACATCGCCTGGTCGAGTCCCTCAAGAGGTGGACGCCGAGGACGAGCTGGTGCAAACCGCCCAGGCCACTCGGCGGGCGAGGCCCCGTCCGGGCCACACGGCGGGCCAGGCCTCGCCCGGGCCGCACTGCCGGCGAGGCCCCGCCCAGGCCGCACTGCCGGCAAGGCCTCGCGCAGTCCGGCCACCATCGCCTCAAACACCCCGCGCGACGTCCGAGTGAACAGAAGGGGCAATCCGCACCAGGGTCTTGTGCGCACCTCACCAGGAGTCTTAGGCTACCCGCAGAACTGAGTGATCGATCAGTAGAGCACGTACGACCGCTGCTGTTCGGGTCGCAGCGGATACACACGTCCATCACCGCGATAGGAGCTCCCATGACCGACGCGCCACCCAGTGAACCCACCCCTGCGCCCACAGTCGGACCCGATTCCGCCCCCATCGCGTCGGGTGCCGCGGTGCCGCCTCGGCGCTTCGATGGTCAGGTCGCCCTCGTCACCGGAGCCAGCCGCGGCATCGGGCTCGGCGTCGCCCAGCGGCTGCAGTCCGAAGGTGCGACCGTCGTCCTCACCGCTCGCACTCCGGAATCCCTCGCCGAGGCGGTCGCCTCCTTCCCCGAAGGCACCGCGATCGGCATCGCCGGCAAGTCCGACGACCCGGCCCACCGGGCCGAGGTCTTCGACGCCGTCGCGGCCCGATTCGGCCGCCTCGACGTGCTCGTCACCAATGTCGGCATCAATCCGATCTACGGTCCGACGATCGACGTCGACCTCGATGCCGCGCGGAAGATCCTCGACGTCAACGTCCTCGGCACGTTGGCCTGGGTGCAGGGCGCCGTCCATCATGAGGGGCTGGGCTTCCGCGAGAGGAGAGGCCGGATCGTGTCCATCTCCTCCGTCGCCGGTGAGATGCCGAGTCCCGGCATCGGCTTCTACGGCGTCTCCAAGGCCGCGGTCTCCCATCTCACCCGCACCCTGGCCGTCGAGCTCGGCCCCGACATCCGCGTCAACGCGATCGCCCCAGCCGTGGTGAAGACGCAGTTCGCCCGTGCCCTCTACGACGGCCGCGAGGCCGAGGTCGCGGCGACCTACCCGCTCGGCCGGCTCGGCACTCCCGAGGACATCGGCGCAGCAGTCGCCTACCTCGCCTCAGCCGACGCCGACTGGATCACCGCCCAAGTGCTCACCGCCGACGGCGGTCTCCTCACCGCGGGCGGAAGCGCCTGAGCCGCCTGCGCCGCCTGCGCCGGGTCTGCCCTACCGAACCGCCGGCAGGGACTTCTCGATGCGGTCGAGGAGCTCCATCGTCGCCACCGCCTGCGCCGCCGAACTCTCCGGCTCACGGCCCTGCCGGATCGCCTCGACGAACTCCTCGTCCTGGCGTCGGATTCCGTCCATCGCGGCATCCTCACCCGTGTCAACTGGGTTGCCGTAGCCGTCGACGAGGTCGTCGTACCGGGCGATGAACGTGCCTTTGTCGCAGATGTAGCGGAACGTCGTGCCCAGCGGCCCGTCGTTGTTGAACGACACCGCGAGGCTGAGCAGGGCACCCGATTCACTGGCCGCCGAGACGCTGAGATCCGTGTAGATCCCCATCGTCTCGCTCACCGGTCCTGCGAATCCCTGGACCGCAGCGACCGGCGCCCCCGTCTGGTGGGCGAAGAGGTCGACGCTGTGGCACGCGTGATGCCAGAGCAGATGATCGTTCCAGGTCCGCGGCTCACCGTTGGCGTTGATGTTCTCCCGCCGGAAGAAGAAGGTCTCGGCGACGAGATGCTGGAGCACGAGCTCGCCGCTTTCGAACTGCCGATGCAGCCACCGATGACCGGGATTGAACCTCCGCGTGTGCGCGACCATCGCCACCGCACCCGACTCCTCCGCTGCCTCGGCGACGGCCCTGGCATCGGCCAGACTCTCGGACACCGGGATCTCCACGAGCACGTGCTTGCCCGCCCGCAGCACCTCGACCGCCTGCTCCGCGTGGAGCGGCGTCGGGGTCGCGAGGATGACCGCATCGATATCGGTCCTGCTCAGAGCCTCGCCGAGGTGGCTCGCCGTATCCGTGATCCCGTACTCGGCCGCGACGCGGGCCACGGCATCAGGCTCCTTGCCGACGAGGAGTCCCACCTCGACGTCGTCGATCTGGGCGATCGCGTCGAGGTGCTTCCGGCCGATTGCTCCTTCTCCTGCCAAGGCGACTTTCATGTCAGATCTCTTCCCTTCGGTGTGGATCGGCGATAGTCTCGCCTCACTGCGGTCGATTGGTGCGAGGGAGCCGGTGCTTTGGCGACAAAATTGTCTATGTTATTGTCACCATTGTGAGTCAAGCCAATACTGTCACGGACGCCCTGCGTCAGGACATCCTCAACGGGTACTTCCCACCGGGCGCGCGCCTGGTGGAAGCGGTCGTCTGCGACCGGTACGAGATCAGCCGCGCCTCCGCACGAGCAGCGTTCCTCGCCCTCAGCGCCGAAGGCCTCGTCGAACGGGAGACGAACCGCGGAGCGACGGTGCGCCGCGTCAGCCCCGAAGAGGCCGTGCAGATCACCGAGGCCAGGGCCGTGCTCGAATGCCTCATCGCCAGCGAAGCCGCGAAGAACGCAACCGATGCGGACAAAGCCGAACTCGTCGACATCGGCGAGAAGATGCAGGCCGCCGTGGCCGAGGGCGACGTCATGCGCTACTCCGAGCTCAACACCTCGCTGCACCGCAAGCTCGGTGAGACCTCCCGGCACGATGTCGCCCGCGAACTCATTCGCCTGCTGCGCAACCGCGCCGTCCACCATCAGTACAAGATCAGCCTCGTGCCCGGGCGCCCCGCAGAATCGCTGGGCCAGCACCTGGCCATCATCGAGGCCGTCGCGGCCTCCGACCCCGAGGCCGCCGATCGCGCAATGCGCGCACACCTCGACTCGGTCATCTCCGTGCTGCGCAACTGGCGCGAGATCAACGCGTACTGAGCCGCACGCAGGTCCCGGGCGACGGCGGGTGCCTGAGTGAGGGCGAGTGCTATCACGGCCGACGTCGCCGCACCGTGAGTGACCGCCGTGCGCTTCGGCGCGGCAGGTCCGATACCGGTTCTCTGCGGCGCGGCCGCCCCGACACTGGTTCGCCGCACCGCGGCCGCCCTGACACTGGTACGCCGCACCGAGGCGGGTGGACACTCGTGTCCCACCCGTCGTGCGTCCGCTGCCGAAGGCTATCATCAGCTCGCGCGTGAGCGATCCTCGAGCAGGGCGGCCAGACGCGGGAACACGCGCAGCGCATTGCCCGAGTAGATGAGGTCCTTCTCCGCCTGCGGCAGGTCCGTGTGTTCGATGTAGTACCCGGTGTCGTCCCAATAGCGGTCGGTGCGTGCGTCCTTGCCGCGCACCGCGCCGATCATCTCGGTCCCGAAGAGGATGTTCTCCGGTGCGATGACGTCGACGAGCAGGTCGATCCCCGGCTGGTGGTAGACGCACGTGTCGAAGTACACCTGCTGCATGAGTCCCTCGAGGTCCCAGCCCTTGTCCTGCGCCATGCCCGCGAACCGGCCCCAGTGGTAGGGCACCGCCCCGCCGCCGTGGGGGATGATCAGCCGCAGCCCCGGGTAGTCGCGCATGAAGCCCGAGCTCAGCGCCTGCATGAACGCCGTCGTGTCAGCGCTGAGGTAGTACGAGCCGGTGGTGTGGAAGTAGTCGTTGTCCGCGCCCGAGACGTGGATCATCCCAGGGACGTCGAGTTCCTGCATCGTCTCCCACAGCGGCGACCAGTACGGATCCCATAGCGGGGGCCCGTCGAAGTGTCCGCCCGACGGATCCGGGTTGACGTTGCACCCGATGAAGCCGAGCTCCTCGACGCAGCGCCGCAGTTCGGCGACGGTGGCGGTGAGATCGGCCCCCGGCGACTGCGGCAGCTGGGCCACGGGCGCGAAGCTGGTCGGGAAGAGATCGCAGATGCGGCGGATGAGATCGTTCTGCTGCCGGGTCCAGGCCAGCGAGACCGCCTGGTCGCCGACATGGTGCTCCATCCAGCTGGCCCGCGGGGAGAAGATCGTCAGATCGATTCCCCGCTCGCGCTGCAGAGCAAGCTGAGCGCCCTCGATCGACTCCCGCAGCTCGTCGTCGCTGATGTCGATCGGCGAGGCCGCGTCGAACTCCAGCCCTTGGATGAATGCGGACTTCTGCGCCTCACGCCAGGCGCCCACCGCCGGCGGAAAGGTCGTGTAGTGGCCGTGGCAGTCGATGATCAAGGGGACCATCCCTTCAGCGTGCGGGTGTGTGATCTGTGCTACTGAGAAAGTAGCACAAAGTGTAGACAATTTTGTAAACAAGTAGCAGAATGGATGACGGCGAGGGGGTGACGTTCTCGATGAAACCCTGCGTCATCCCTTCGCCTGCCGACGTGAACAAAGGAGTTGTGACAGTGGTGACTGAAGATCAAGACCGCGACTATGACGACATCCCCGGAACCTATGTCTTCGACGCTCGCCGCGCGAAAGAGGGCTACCAGCTCAATAAGTTCCTGATGTCTCTCAACGAGGAGCCGAATCGGGAGGCGTTTCGCAGCGATCCCTCCGCGTACCTCGACAGGTTCAAGCTCACGCCCGAGCAGCGCACGGCCGTCGAAGAGCGCCAGTGGCTGCACCTCCTCGAGGTCGGGGGCAACGTCTACTACACCTTCAAGCTCGCCATCTTCGACGGACTGAGCATGCAGGGGATGGGCGGAGACATGTCCAGCATCACCGAGGCGGAGTTCGCCGAGATGATGCGCAACGGCGGCCGCCCGATCGAGGGCAACCGATTCAAGAGCGAATGGGAGAACAAGAACAATGGCTGAAATTGTCGGCGGAGTGGGCTGCTCCCACGTTCCCGCGGTCGGCGCGGCACTCGATAACGGCAAGTCGGGCAATGAGGTGTGGAAGCCCTATTTCGACACCCTGCCCCCGGCTCGGGAATGGATCGAGGAGAAGAAGCCCGACGTGTGCATCGTCGTCTACAACGACCACGCCTCGGCGTTCTCAATGCAGCTCATCCCCACCTTCACCCTCGGCGTGGCTCCGGAGTTCCAGCCTGCTGACGAAGGCTTCGGCCCGCGCAAGGTGCCCACGGTCGAGGGCGATCCCGACCTCGCCTGGCATCTGGCGGAATCGCTCATCCTCGACGAGTTCGACATGACGATCGCCAACGAGATGGACGTCGACCATGGTCTCACCGTTCCGCTCTCCGTGATGTTCGGCCAGCCCGAGAACTGGCCGACCAAGGTCATCCCGCTGGCGGTCAACGTCGTCCAGTTCCCGCCGCCGACCGGCCACCGCTGCTACATGCTCGGCAAGGCCCTGCGTCGCGCGATCGACAGCTACCCGGGCGCCGAACGCGTCGTCGTCTTCGGCACCGGCGGCATGTCCCACCAGCTCCAGGGTGAGCGCGCCGGCCTGGTCAACTCCGAGTGGGATTCGCAGTTCATGGACAACCTCGTGAACAACCCCGCCGAGCAGGCGCAGGTTCCGCACGTCGAATACCTCCGCGAGGCCGGCACCGAGGGCGTCGAGCTCGTCATGTGGCTGATCATGCGCGGGGCGATGAATGACTCCGTCGAGGAGGTCTACCGCAGCATCTACGTGCCCACCTCGAACACGAGCAACGGCCTCATCGTCCTCGACAACGCCTGAAGCCGGCGACGGCGCCGCATGAGGCGGTAGCCGACACGGCCTGAGAGCGCCTCCTGACTGCAGCGGCGGCACCCGAATGGGTGTCGCCGCTGCCATGTCCGCCCTCGCCGAGGTGCGGGTCCGTTCGGGTTGGGCCCGCCGAGGCGCGTCGGCTGGCGGTGGGCTGGCATGGAACCCGCTGAGGTACGGCAGTCGGGGCTCGCCGAGGTGCGGCAGCCGGGGGCGGCTGCGAGCGAGGATTCGGGAGCCCCACCTCGGCGAGGGTCGATAGATGGGACCGCCTCGGCGAGGGAAACGGCTGGTGAGAGCCGTGAATCTCAGAACACGAAATGTTCGTAAACATAATTGTTCACAATTACGTTGACAATGCGTAGACTGAGTTCGTGCATGCGATGTGCCTCACATCCGTGCACCGGTGCTGACAGTGTCGTCGCATCGCGCACGGGCTCGGATCACCTCCTGCCCACCCCTGCGGCACCGTTCAACTGTCGATCTACCGCAAGGATCCCAGCAATGTCCTCATCGACCAGGACCGACGAGCCACCACGCATCACGAAGCGCGAACGACTGCGCGTGCTGTGGGCGAGCTTCATCGGCACAGCCATCGAGTGGTACGACTTCTTCCTCTACGGCTCTGCCACCGCACTGATCTTCGCTCCACAGTTCTTCCCGTCCGAGAACCCTCTGAGTTCGACGCTGGCGGCGTTCGGCGCCTTCGCGATCGGCTTCGTCGCTCGACCCCTCGGCGGTGTCGTCATGGGCTTCCTCGGCGACAAGATGGGCCGGAAGTCCATGCTCATGCTCTCCATGATCCTCATGGGCGGCTCGACCGTGGCGATGGGCCTGCTGCCGAACTATGCGACCATCGGCATCGCCGCGCCGATCATCCTCGTGAGCCTGCGGTTCATCCAGGGCATCGGCGTCGGCGGCGAGTGGGGCGGTGCCGTGCTCATGGCCGTCGAGTACTCTCCGCGGGAGCGTCGCGCCCTCTACGGCGCGATCCCGGGAATGGGTGTGCCTGCCGGCATCATCACGGCCAACCTCGTCTTCCTCTGGGTCACCGCTGCCGTGGCCCCCGAGGCATTCGCGGCGTGGGCGTGGCGGATCCCGTTCCTCGCCAGCGGCGTGCTGGTCCTCGTCGGCCTCTACATCCGCGTCAAGGTGGGGGAGACGCCGTCGTTCAAGCGCCTCGAAGCCTCCGCCGAGGTGCTCAAGAACCCGCTCGGGCTCCTGCTGCGCAAGTACACCGGACCGATGCTGCTCGGCGGCTTCATCTCGATCGTGCCGCCGCTGCTCGGCTACGTGCTCACCGTCTACATGCTCACGTACGGCACACAGGTGCTCGGACTGCCGCAGGGGCAGATGCTGCTCGTCGTCATCCTCGGCTCGGTGGTCCAGCTCGTCGTCATGCCCGGGGTCGCGGTGTTCGCTGACAGGTTCGGCCACAAACGCTCGTATCTGCTCGGCATCGTGCTCGCCGTGGTGTGGATCTTCCCGATGTTCATGCTCCTGACCACGGGCAACCTCTGGCTGATGATCCTCGCCTACGCGGTCTCCTTCATCATCCACCCGCTCATGTCCTCACCGCAGGGGGCGGTGCTCGCCGGGATCTTCCCGCCGCAGGTCCGCTACAGCGGCGCGTCGATCTCCTACCAGATCGCCGCAGTGGTCTCCGGCTTCACCCCGCTCATCGCCGCGGCGCTCGTGGGCGGCAGCGGCAACATCTGGCTGCTAGCGATCTACATGACGGTGCTCTCGGCCCTCTGCCTCCTCTGTGCGGCGTTCATGCGGGTGGGCACCCACGCCCATGAGTGAGGGATGAGTCCACAGCGACGATTCCCTGAACCTTCCATGACCAAAGGAGCCTTGGAATGTCCGCATCCGCTGCCACGGATCAACCGGTCGAGGTCACGCCTCGGGAACGTCTGCGCGTGCTCTGGGCGAGCTTCATCGGGACGGCCATCGAGTGGTACGACTTCTTCCTCTATGGTTCTGCCACTGCCCTGGTCTTCGCTCCGCAGTTCTTCCCGTCGACCGACCCGCTGAGTTCGACGCTCGCCGCGTTCGGCGCTTTCACGATCGGATTCGTCGCCCGCCCGCTGGGTGGTGTCGTGATGGGTTCGCTCGGGGACAGGATGGGCCGGAAGTCGATGCTCATGCTCTCGATGATGCTCATGGGCGGGTCGACGGTGGCGATGGGTCTGCTGCCGAACTATCAGACGATCGGTGTGGCCGCCCCGATCATCCTGGTCGCGCTGCGCCTCATCCAGGGCATCGGCGTGGGCGGTGAGTGGGGCGGCGCCGTGCTCATGGCGGTCGAGTACTCGCCGCGGTCGCGTCGTGCGCTCTACGGTGCGATCCCCGGCATGGGCATCCCCGCCGGGATCATCCTCGCCAACCTCGTCGTGTTCTGGGTCTCGGCTGCCGTCGCTCCTGAGGCATTCGCCGCCTGGGCGTGGCGGATCCCGTTCCTGGCCAGCGGGGTGCTCGTCATCGTCGGTTTCTACATTCGCCTCAGGGTGGGGGAGACACCGTCGTTCAAGCGCCTCGAGAAGTCGGCCGAAGTCCTGAAGAACCCGCTGGGCATGCTCTTCCGCAAGTACACGGTGCCCATGCTCTTCGGCGGTCTCATCTCGATCGTGCCGCCCATCGTCGGCCATGTGCTCACGGTGTTCATGCTCACGTTCATGACCCAGGCGATGGGGATGCCCCAAGCGCAGATGCTCATCGTCATCATCTTCGGATCGGTGGTGCAGTTCGCTGCGATGCCCTTGGTCGCGGTGTTCGCGGACAAGGTCGGGCACAAGCGCTCGTACATGCTCGGCATGGCTCTGACCGCGGTGTGGATCTTCCCGATGTTCGCCCTGATCACGAGCGGCAGCTTCGGGCTGATCATGCTGGCCTACGCCGTGTCCTTCATCATCCACCCGCTGATGTCGTCGCCGCAGGGGGCGGTACTCGCCGGGATCTTCCCGCCGCAGGTCCGCTACAGCGGTGCGTCGATCTCCTACCAGATCGCTTCGGTCATCGCCGGCTTCTCTCCGCTCATCGCGGCGGCGTTGGTCGGAGCGTCGAGCAATGTCTGGCCGCTTGCGACCTACATGGTCATCTCCACGGTCGTGTGTCTCATCGGCGCGGTCTTCATGAAGGTGGGAACCCACGCGCACGAGTAAGCGTCGGCTGCTCGCTAGTGAAGGGCCGGCTGCACGCGAGTGAGGGGTGAGCGCCGACGGGTGTCCGGAGCAGCGGTCCTGGGCGCTTGCGCATCCGCTTCTCCGCGCACCGTCCTTCGGTGCATCTGGATACAGCCCACTTCGATCCGGAGGGCTCAGTTCCCGAACTGAGCACTCCTGATCGAAGTGTGCTCAACTGAGATCCTGGTCGTGCAGCGCCGGGGGCGGAGGCGATCGCCGCTGATGGCCAGCCGCTGACGGGCTGGCAGCCGTTGTGCGTGCGGCAGTCTCAGGCGCGAGGGGTGTGGGTTCAACGTGAGCGCACACCCCTTGTCGGTGTCCGGAGCGGCGGCAGTGTCGCGGTCGCATCCGGCGGATTTGAGCGGCGACTTCGGAGGTACGCATGAGCTCTCACCGCAGACTTCCGGACGGTTGAGCGCCCGCCTCCGCTCTCCGCGCGCTCGCGTCCTTCGGCGCATTCAGATACGGCCCACTTCGGTTTCGAGAGCTCAGTTCGGGAACTGAGCCCTCGAAACTGAAGTGAGCTCAACTGAGATCCGGCTGGTGTCGCACCTCGGTTCCCCGGTGGTGTCCATCCGCCGTGGCCGATGGAAGGGGCGCGTCGGGGGCAGCGAGGGAGTCTGGGGCCGACGCGCGGCGATCCAAGCTGGTGCGTTTCAGCGCAGGCCGGCTCACGGGGAGCGGTCTATGGTGAGCGGTGACCTGGAAGGTTGCGGCCCACTTCGGTTTCGAGAGCTCAGTTCGGGAACTGAGCCCTCGAGACTGAAGTGAGCTCAACTGAGATCCGGCTCGCGCTGCGTCGGGGTGGCGGCGTACGGGGGAGTGTTCGCGAGGCGAAGAGAGGGCTCGCGCGGAGGAGGGGCCTGGGCGATCGCCGGCGCGTGGCGGCTCGACCCGACGCGCGAGAACGCAGTGCGGCCGCCGAGCTTTCGCTCGACGGCCGCACTGCGCGAGATTACATGGGGGCCCAGGTCGCGCGCCCCCGCGCCCTGCGCATCGAGGCCCCGGGTCACCGAGCCCCAGCACCCCAGGGCGCCGAGCGCCCCTCACCCCTCGTTCGGCTTCGCCTCCTGCGGGTGCGTGGCCAGGGGGTGGACGGTCGTCGTGATCCACGGGAACGACGGCAGCGAGCTGAGCACTCGGTGCAGGTGGTCGGCGTCGTCGACCCGGTAGAGGACGACCGCCGTCGAGCTGCCGGGCTTGCGCCAGATGCGTTCGAGCACGCCCTGCTCCCGCAGCGAATCGGCATACGCCCGCTCTTCGCGGACGCTGTACGCGTTCGACGGGGTGGCCGGCAGCTTCTCCTGCCAGACGAGGAACTCCATCAGTGCACCTTCCTGACCTTGACCGACTTCGGCGAATGGATCTCGATGAGCGCCTCGGCGAGGAGCTTCGGATCGGTGAGCATGAGCTCATGGTCGCCGTCGAGGTCCCGGTGGCTCCACCCGGCGTCGATGGCCCGCTGCTTCGCCGGCCCGAACACCGTGTTCCAGCCGTCGGCGAGCAGATAGCGGCCGGGCACATTGAGCTGGTCGAGACCCCACCGGGTCGCCTCGGTGAACGTCTTCCCCGGCTGGGCGGTCAGCCTCGGCGGGATCGATTCGAGCAGCTCCGGATCGGTGACGCCGAGGTTGGCGACCGGTCGTGGGGCGATGCTCACACCCCCGGACTGCTCGAGCGCCTCCCAGTAGTGGGCGGCCGCGCGGTCCGGCAGGAGGTCCGACCAGCGCTCGCCCGCCCGCGGCAGGAAGCCGTCGACGATGACGAGTTTGCTCACCCGCTCCTCCTCGAGCACGGCCGCGGCCGTGGCGACGAGGCCCGAATAGCTGTGGCCGACGAGCGTGACGTTTCTCAGGTCCTCGGTGCGCAGGTGCGCGACGACATCGGCGATGTGGGTGAACAGCCCGATCTCGGAAAGCGGCAGGTGCGCCTTGTCGCCGAGGCCGCTGAGCGTCGGCGTGAACACCCTCGCCCCGCTGGCGACGAGCAGCTCCTCGACGCCGCGCCAGCACCACGCGCCGTGCCAGGCGCCGTGGACGAGGACGTAGGTCGGCGGATGGTCGTCCGAGCTCATGGGAGCCTCACTTTCAGGCCGGGAATCGGGTCAGGAGATCCGCCGCCGATCAATGGCTGTTCATCTTCCGGCGCCACTCCTCGGTCGACTTCACCGAGTTGAACGTGAAGATGTGGAAGCCCTCGACATCGGGTGCCGAGAAGTGCTTCCGGTACGCCTTGACGAGCTTCGTCGGGTTGTACCCGCCGGGGACGAAGAAGCGCCAGAACATCGACTGCTGCTTGCGCAGGAAGTTCATCGACTCCCCGACGCCGACGCTGCTCGAGATCCGGATGAGCTTCGTCCGCTCGATCGCCCCGGGCACCCCGATCCGCACGGGAAGGGTGACGCCGGCGGCGCGCAGCTGACGCAGCCAGGTGGCGGTTGCCTCGGCGGAGAAGCAGATCTGGGTGACGATGTGGGTCGCGAACGGCTGCTTGGCCACGAGTGCCTGCAGCAGCTTCGCATCGTCGATCTTCGGATGCCCCTCGGGGTACCCGCCGATGCCGATCCGATCCCAGGCCAGGTCGAACGACGCGATGTCGCGCAGCAGACCCAGCGCATCGACGTAGTCCCCGGCCGGCGGTTCGGCGTCGCCGCCGATGACGAAGAGCTCCCGGATCCCGCCGGCCTGCAGGTCGGCGAGAAGCTCGCCGAGGTGGTCCCGGTTCCGGATCATCCGCGCCGACAGGTGCGGGGCCACCCGGTAGCCGTCGGCGTGGAACCGGACCGCGAGCTTGACCGTGTCCTCGATCGTCTTGTTCGGCGAGGCCGTGACCGTGAGCGGGACATCGGTGGGCACCGAGGCCGTGACCGATTCGAAGATGCCCTTGAACGGCATCACCTCGTAGCCGAACTCCGGCCACGCATGGTCAGCGGCCCCCGTCGCCGTCCCCGTCGCCTCGGCGCTCGCCGAGGCGGGGGTGTCTGCAGCGCCGACCGCCGAGGCGGAGGCGTCTGGGGAATTGGACTGCATGGCGGCTCCTTATGCGCGGTAGGTCTCGCGAGCGTGCACGTCGAAGGGCACCGGAGCCACGGTGGCGCGGATGCTGATCTGACGGTGGGGCTCGATCGCCGGCTTGTCGGTGTTGGGGTTCTCGCCCCACACGACGGTGACCTCGGTGCCCGGCTGCGCGTATTCGGCGTCGACGACGGCCAGGGAGATGTAGGCCTGGGGGTTGGCGACGTAGCCGCAGTCGAGGGACACGCCGACGGTGGCGCCGTCGACGGTGACCTTGTCGTACTGGTGGTGGGCGTAGCGGGACTTCGGGAGTTCGATGAACTTCGCCGGCAGCTCCTCGCCCATCAGGGTGCCGAAGGCGCCGGCGACGTCCTCGGGGTTCCACACGAGGGTGACCTTGACCCGGTGCGGTCCCTCGGCGATCTTCTCCAGGGCCTCACGGCCGATGAAGTCGTGGTCGAACTTCACGTTGCGCTCGTAGCCGAGGTCGTAGGGCGTGAGGTAGTAGTCCTCGATGGACTCGGCGTCGAAGCTGCCGCCGAGCGAGCCGATGCGGCCGAAGGGCACCCACTCGCGGTAGGCGGCAGTGTCCTCGCTGGTGAAGATCGCCGGCAGTGGAGTCGGCACCCAACCGGACTCGATGTTCGCCGTCGAGTACGCCTTCGCGCCTGCGCGCTTGAGATCGAACTCCTTCCCCGCCTCGAGGAGGGCCGCGAGGACGTCCTCGCCCTCGGCCCACGGACCGAACATCTCGAAGCCGGGCTGACCGGCCATGCCGTGCTTGAGCGCCTTGACCTCGTGGCCGGCGATCGTGAACGTCGCCATGTTGAAGAACTTCACATCGGGAACCGGCTGACCGGTGACCTTCTCCATGACCTTGACGGCGTTGGGTCCCTGGATCTCGTAGCGGTAGAGCTTCGGCGGGCCCTGACGGTCCGCGGAGGTCGGATCGCGGTCGATCGTCACATCCCAGTCGCCGGTCTCGGCATTGAAGTGGACCCAGTCGATGAGCATGGGGTGGCCGACGAGATCGTATTCGTCCTCGCCGAGGTGGAAGAGGATCGCATCGCCGATGAGCTTGCCCTCGGCGTTGACCGAGACCATCTGCTTGGCCTTGTCGACGCCGAAGTTCTTGAATGTGTTGACCGCGAGGCGCTCGAGCATCGCGGCCGCGTCGGGTCCGCTGATGAAGAGATCGGTCATGTGGTGCGACTGATCGAGCAGAGCCACCGAATCGCGCCAGGCATGCTGCTCGGACCGCCAGTTCGTGAACTCGGCGGCCACGGGAAAGACCATGGGGCGGTACGGGGAGTTCTTCAGCGTCTCGACGACACCGGAACCAGCACTGAGTTCGTCTTTGAGACTGTTGGCGCTCATGGGCAGATACCTCCAGGAGATGGGGAACGACGGTGTTCGCAGCGGCCTGCCCACCGGTCCTGCCGCGACCGGAGCCGAGGAGACGCGGAGCACATGCGCTGCTCCCCCCAGTCTCGTCCGCGGTCCACAGGTTTGTCAACAATATTGTTGACAAACCTGGAGGCCGGTGTTTGCCTGGATAGTGTCAGCGACCCGGCGTGCCCGCCTCGGTCGTCGACGCGCAGCCGTCCGCGCCGGTCCGGCAGTCACACGTGCCGGCCCACGTCCAGGCCGCCCGTGCCCGTCCATCCGCAAGCCCAAGTGCAAAGGTGCTCCCCATGGAGAAGATCATCGTCACCGACGTTCCCCGCCTCGAGCCCGAGCGGCTCGACCGCCTCGCCGCCTTCGGGGTGGCCACCGTCCACGAGGCGCAGGGACGCAGCGGACTCGTCGAGCCGGAGATCCGGCCCATTCAGCAGGGAGCGCGGATCGCCGGCACGGCCGTGACCGTCGTGTGCTGGCCCGGGGACAACCTCATGATCCACGCCGCCGTCGAACAGTGTCAGGCGGGCGACATCCTCGTCGTCACGACGAACTCGCCCAACCACGACGGGCTCTTCGGCGAGCTCTTCGCGACCTCGCTCCAGCATCGCGGGGTGCGCGGACTCGTCACGACGACCGGGGTCCGCGACACTCAGGAGCTGCGCGACATGGACTTCCCGGCCTGGTCGGCCGCGGTGAGCGCGCAGGGCACCGTCAAGGCCACCGCCGGAGCGATCAACGTGCCCGTCGTCATCGGCGGGGCCGCGATCGCCCCGGGCGATGCGATCGTCGCCGACGACGACGGCGTCGTGCGGGTGCGCCGGGACGAGGTCGACGCGGTGCTCGAGGCCTCCGCGGCCCGCATCGCGAAGGAGGAGGCCGCCCGCGAGGCCTTCCAGCGCGGAGAGCTTGGCCTCGACCGCTACGGACTGCGCCCGGTCCTTGAGGACCAGGGCGTCCGGTACGTCACCTGGGCAGACCACACCACCGACCACTGAAAGGGAGTCGACATGACCTCTACGAAGACCGCCGCCACCGCAGATGCCCACCCCGCCGGCAGTCCGGCGCCCGCACCCACCCCCGCCCCCACCTCGGCGGGCACCCCTAAGACCTCCCCGACCGATCAGGATCCCTTCTCCGCCGAGGTGGGTCGCCTCGTCGTCCAAGGCGAGGACCGTCCGGGGATCGTCTCGAAGATCTCGACCCTGCTGCTCGACCACGGCGCGAACATCATCGACCTCGACCAGTACTCCTCGAACCCCGACGGGGGCAGCTTCACCCAGCGCACCGTCTTTCGGCTGCCGGATCTGCCCACGGTCAAGCCGAAGCTCATGGACGACCTCGGCGGGCTGCTCGATGACGAACTGCACATGCGGTGGTCGCTGACGGAGGCGAACAAGCGCAAGCGGGTCGCGATCCTCGCCTCGACCTCGGACCACTGCGTCCTCGACCTCCTGTGGCGGCAGCGTCGCGGGGAGATCGAGATGACGGTGCCCATGGTCATCTCCAATCACAATGTGCTCGCCGCCGACGTCCGGAACTTCGGCATCCCCTTCTTCCACATTCCGCTGAACAAGGACACCCGCGCCGAGGGTGAGGCCCGCGAACTCGACCTGCTCCGCGGCAACGTCGACCTCGTCGTCCTCGCCCGCTACATGCAGATCATCTCCGAGGACTTCCTCGAGCAGGTCGGCGTGCCCGTCATCAACATCCACCATTCGTTCCTTCCCGCCTTCATCGGCGCCGCCCCCTACCGCAAGGCCAAGGAGCGCGGGGTCAAGCTCATCGGCGCGACCGCGCACTTCGTCACCGGCGACCTCGACGAGGGCCCGATCATCGAACAGGACGTCGTGCGCGTCGGCCACGAGGAGACCGCCGCCGACCTCGCTCTGCGCGGCGCCAACGTCGAACGCACCGTCCTCTCGCGGGCCGTGGCCTGGTGGTGCCAGGACAAGGTCGTCCGCGACGGCCACACCACGGTGGTCTTCTGATGGCGGCACGCATCATCGACGGCAAGGCGATCGCCAAGCGGTACCGGGCGGAGACGGCGCGGCTCGTCGAGGAGTTCGCCGCCGAGGCGGGCCGACGTCCTGCGCTCGCCACCGTCCTCGTCGGCGACGACCCGGCCAGCCAGGTCTACATCGGCAGCAAACGCAAGGCCGCGACCTCGGTGGGCATCGGGGACCGCCACCGGGAGCTGCCGGCGGAGGCGAGCATCGAGGACATCGCCGGGGTGCTCACCGAACTCGCCGCCGATGACGAGGTCTCCGGGATCCTCCTCCAGCTGCCCCTGCCGGGTGGGCAGGACGCCTCGGCGCTCATCGACCTCATCCCCTCAGTCAAGGACGTCGACGGTCTGACGACGCAGAGCACGGGACTGCTCGCCCGCGGCGAGCCGGGACTGCGGCCGTGCACCCCGCGCGGCATCATCACCCTCCTCGACGAGACCGGCATCGACCTCGACGGTGCACGTGCCGTGGTCATCGGCCGGTCCGAGCTCGTCGGCCGGCCCATGGCGCAGCTGCTCGTCAACCGCAATGCGACGGTGACGATCGCCCATTCGCACACCGCTGACCTGCCCGCCGTCGCGCGGGAAGCCGAGGTCCTCGTCGTCGCGATGGGCCGGCAGGAGGCCGTCGACGACGCCTTCGTCGCGCCCGGGGCGACCGTCATCGACGTCGGCATCCACCGCACCTCTGAGGGTCTGCGCGGTGACGTCGCCTTCGCCGAGGTGGCCCCCATCGCCGGCGCCATCACCCCGGTTCCCGGCGGGGTCGGTCCGATGACGATCGAGACCCTGCTGCGCAACACCCTCGACGCCGCGCGCCTGCAGGCCGGGTTGCCGCTCAGCGACGCCTGAGCGGGCGGGCACGCGGCGGCGCGGTGTGCTGACGCATGTGCCCGGCACTTCGGGCTGACACGAGAAAGGGAGGGCCGATCCTCGATGAGGATCGGCCCTCCATTCGTGCTGCGCGGGGGCCGTGCCCGGGGCAACGACCCGCGGGCGGGGCTGGGGTGCCCCGCCTCGGCGAACCTCAGTGCTGCATCGCAGCGAGCACTTCGGGATCGAGCACGGAGATCGAATGGGACTCCTGGAAGGCGCGGACGCCTTCGATGCCCTGCTCGCGTCCGATGCCGGAGTTCTTCACTCCGCCGAACGGGGCGCGCAGGTCGAGGCGGGGCGCACCGTGGTCGTTGACCCACACGTAGCCGCACTGGAGCTGACCGCCGACCCGCTGGGCCGCCTCGGGGTCGGCCGTCCACACGGATCCGCTCAGACCCGCCCACGTGTCGTTGGCTGCGGCGATCGCCTCAGCCTCGTCGTCGAAGGGGATGAGCGGGATGACGGGACCGAACTGCTCCTCGGTGACCACGCGCAGCGATGTGTCGGGGTCGATGACGAGGGCCGGGCGGACGAAGTTGCCGCCGCTCATCTCCCCGTCGGGCAGCTCCGCGTACTCGCGGACCTCGGCTCCCGAGGCCTTCGCCTCGGCGATGAGTTCGTCGACGAACTCCTTCT
Organism: Brevibacterium metallidurans; assembly: GCF_037101285.1. Lineage (NCBI taxonomy): Bacteria > Bacillati > Actinomycetota > Actinomycetes > Micrococcales > Brevibacteriaceae > Brevibacterium > Brevibacterium metallidurans. The sequence goes on along the minus strand of NZ_BAAAAF010000011.1, from coordinate 95,415 downwards.
GCTTCGGCGAGTTCAGCGGTCCCATCGTTGTCTCCGGGTCGAGCCCGTAGCCGAGCCGGACCTTCTCCAGCCGGGCAGCGAGCCCATCGGTGAGCTCGCCGATGCGGGACCGGTGGACGAAGATGCGCTTGGCGTTCATGCAGATCTGACCGGCGGTGTCGTAGATCGCCGAGAACAGCCGGTCGAGGTGGGCGTCGTCGAGGATCGCGTCCTCGAGGATGAGCGCGGCGTCGTTGCCGCCGAGCTCGAGCACCACCGCGGTGAGGCTGCCGGAGGCCATCTCCATCATCTTCTTGCCGCCCCCGACGCTGCCGGTGAAGCTCACCTTCGCGATGTCCTCGTTGTGGATGAGGGCGGACATGTTCTCGTCCTTGCCGGTGATGACGTTGAGCACGCCCGGAGGCAGCTTCTCCGCGATCCGCTGGGTGACCAGGGTGGTGGCCAGCGGGGTCGACGGCGGGGACTTGAAGATGACAGTGTTGCCGGCGAGCAGCGCGTGCGGCAGGGAGGCGCCGAGGATGGCGATCGGCCAGTTGAAGGGGACGATGATCGTCACGACCCCCATCGGCTTGTGCGCGACCTCGGTGCGGGTGGGGATCCCCGGTGCGGAGTCGAGCACCGTCGAGCGCTCCACCTCGTCGACGAGGTCGAGGGCGAGGTTCCAGCGGATCTCGAGGACGAGCGGGTCGACCCACGCCTCCTGGACGATCTTGCCGTTCTCCTGCGAGAGGATCCGGGCGTCCTCGTCGCGGTCGTCGGCGAGGCCGGCGATCGCGGTGCGCATGTGCTCGGCCCGTTCGGCGGCGGTGAGCGCGCCCCAGGTGACGGCGGCGGCCTTGGCGGCGGCGACCGCATCGGCGACGTCGTCCTTGCTCGCCGCGGCGGCTCGGCCGACGATGCGACCCGGCTTCGCCGGATCGGGGACGTCGAGCGTCTCCGGCGTCGAGCGATGCTCGCCGTTGATGTAGAGATCGGTCTCGACGGTGGTGGTCTCGGTGGTGGCGGTCATGGTTCTCACCTCTCTGTGATGGTTGCGGTGGTGCGGTGGCTGTGCGGGTTGCAGTGGTTGAGCGGTGGTGCGGTTCGGTCGGGTGCGGTGGGGTCAGGGTCAGTGGAACGGGTAGAGGGTCTGCGGGTTGGTCACGAGGATCTTCTCGCGGGTGGCCGGGTCGGGAGCCATCTGGGCGAGGAAGTCGAGGAGGTCGCCGTCGTCGGGCATGTGGCGCACGTTCGGGTGCGGCCAGTCGGTGCCCCAGAGGATCCGGTCTTCGGCCTTCGCGATGAGCTCCCGGGCGAAGGGGACGACATCCGAGTAGGGCGGCTCGCCGGTGGCGCTGAGGCGTTCGGCGCCGGAGATCTTCACCCATGCGCGGTCGTCGTCGAGGAGATCGAGCAGGGTCGCGAAGGGCTTCTGGTCCAGGCCGTCTCCGGTGCGCACACGCCCCATGTGATCGATGATGTAGGGGGTGGGCATGTTCGCCAGGAGGTCCGTGTAGTCGGGGATGTCCTTCGCGTCGAAGTGGAGGACGATGTGCCAGCCCTTCGGGGCGACGCGGCGCACTAGCCGCCAGAACTTCTCGAGGTCCGGTTTCCCGCCGAGGTGGGCGACGAAGTTGAAACGGATGCCGCGCACTCCGGCCTCGTGCATCCGGTCGAGTTCGACGTCGGTCGTGGCGTCATCGATCATCGCGACCCCGGCGAACCGGCCGTCGCCGCGCTCGATGGCGTCGAGCATCGCGGAGTTGTCGGTGCCGTGGCAGCTGGCCTGGACGAACACGGCCCGCTCGAGCCCGAGCGTGGACTGGAGGTCGAGGAAGTCCTCGTACCCGGAATCCGGTGGGGTGTAGGAGCGGTTCGGCGCGAACGGGAACGTCGCGGCGGGACCGAAGATGTGGCAATGGGCGTCGACCGAGAGCGGCGGAGGAGTGAACGCCGTGGGTGCGTGCGGGTTGCGCACGGGGGCGGGAATCGTGGGGGCATCGGTCATGGCGGCTCCTCTGCGGCTCTCAGGCGATGGGTGTGGGTCGGTGGCAGTCGGGCGGTTCGGTCGGTGGCAGGTCGGTCGGCGGGTGGGCTGGCAGGGCGGGGGCGGACTCAGCGGCCGAAGGCCGTCCCGTCCATGAGCTTGCGGGCGGTGCGGACGATCCCGGCGCGACGGATCTCGAGACCGCCGGCACCCCAGTCGGCGTCGACGATGGCGGAGAACGTGCCGGTCGGGTGCTCGATGACGATGGGGGCGGGGCTGCCCGGGGCCGCCTCGGCGGGGGTGGTGGGAGTCTGTGCGAGGGCTGCCGCGGGGGTGCCGGGGATGAGGGTCGCCGTGGCGACGGAGACCGCCGCGAGGACCCCGATGGCGGCATGGACGCGGTGGGGGATGAACGACCGGGTGGAGACCGTGCCGCCGGCGGTCGGCGGACTGACGAGGACCATCTTCGGCACCGTCGTGTGCGAGACGTCGCCGAGGTTCATCAGGCGTCCCGCTTCGAGGCGGAGGCGTTCGACGCGCTCCCGCAGCACGGTGTCGTCCTCGAGTGTCCCGGGTGCCTCCCGGCCGCTCACCCCGAGGTCGGCGGCTGCAAGGACGACGACGGGCATCCCGTTGTCGATGAGCGTGACCTCGATGCCGTCGATGACGTCGACGGGACGGCCCGTGGGCAGCAGCGCCCCCGTGCTCGACCCGGCGATGTCCTCGAAGTCGAGGTCGACCCGGGCACCGGGGAACGGCACGCCTGAGATCATCGTCTGCCCCCGATAGTCGGGGACGCCGCCGATCAGCGGGAAGACCGCGGTGGCGAACGAATCGGTGTTGACCATGCGGATGCGCACCCGGGCCTGCTCACCCGAGGCGGCCACGAGGCCCCGCTCCACGGCGAACGGGCCGACCCCGGCGAGGATGTTCCCGCAGTTCTGCTTCTCACTCACCGTCGCCTGATCGACGCCGAGCTGGAGGAAGAGGTAGTCGACGTCGTGCCCCGCGCCGGCGGGGGAGACGACGGCGACCTTGCTCGTCAGCGTCGTCGCCCCGCCGAGGCCGTCGATCTGCCTGGCGTCCGGGCTGCCCATGATCTCGAGCAGCAGCGCATTGCGCGCGCCCGGATCCGAGGGCAGGTCGGAGGCGAGGAAGTACAGGCCCTTCGAGGTGCCCCCGCGCATGATCATGCAGGGCACCCCGAGGGGAGCGGCTGAGTGGAACGTCGTCGTGTCCGCAGTCATAGCATCATTGTAGACATTATTGTCAACTATTCGGTGTGAGTTCTCCGTGCCTCCTGCCGGGTACTCCTCAGAGGTTGAAGACCTTGCGGGAGGTCTCGCCGAGGATGTTGCGCTTGCCCTGGTCGGAGAGGAACGGGATGTGCATGATCCGTCCCGGCACGTCGAAGTCCCAGTGCGGCCAGTCCGAGGAGTACATGAGCGTGTTCTCGGCGTCGATGGCGTCGAACGTCGACTTGAGCAGGGCGTCGTCGGTGATCTCGAGCGGCTGCGAGGTGTAGTACATCTCGCGCATGTACTCGCTCGGCAGCTTCGTGAGCATCGGCGCATCCGAGGTCCGCAGCACGTACTCGTGGTCGAGGCGCTGCATCATGAACGGCAGCCAGGCGAGCCCGCTCTCGATCCAGATGACCTTGAGGTCGGGGAAGCGCTCCGGGATGCCGTTGATGATCCAGTTCGTCAGGTGCGTCATATTGCACGTGACGAAGGACATCGCGTGGACGGAGAGGAAGCGGTTCATCGTCTTCGTCATCGTGTCGCCCCACGAGGGTCCGGCGTGGAAGCCGATGGGCATGCCCAGGCGCTCGAGTTCGGCGTAGACGGGGATGTAGGCGTTGTTGTGCACGCCGACGTGCCGCTGCGAGGTGACGAGGAACCCGATGACGTCGGGGTGGTCGTGGTAGCGGCGGATCGTCTCGAGCGAGGCCGCGGGATTCTCGAATGGGAGTCCGAGCATCGTCTTGATCCGCGGGTCCTTGCCGAGCACGGTCGAGGTGAACCACTTGTTGTAGGCGTTCATCAGCTGCAGGCCGATCTCCGGGCTCGGGTGGAGCCCGATCTCGAGCATCGGCTGCGGGAAGACGACCTGGACGTCGATGCTCATCGAGTCCATGGCCCGCTGGATGAGGGTGACGTCGCGGTGGTTGTCCCCGGGCGGCACGTATTCGGCGAGCTGGGCCTGATGCGGGATGCGCCCGCCGACGTCCTGGAAGGTCAGGCCGGGTGTGAACGCCGAGAGCGCGGTCTCGCCCTGCGGCCAGTCGGCGAGGTGGCGGCGGCCGACGTCGCGGAGCACGGGATCCTCGATGTTCTCGATGATCTCCGGCCATGAGTCGAGTTCGACGTGGTGGGAGTCGACGTCGACGATGAAGTAGTCGTCGAGGCCGAACTTCGCCGTATCCTTGCGGGCATTGGCGAGGATCTCCCGGGAGTCGGTGGCTACGGTGATCTGCTGGGTCGGGTGGAGTTCGACCTTGGTCTCGCTCATAGGGAGAGCCTTTCGTCGTCGTGGTCGGCGTTCTCCGGGTTCTCGCGGGAGAACCACAGCGCCAGATCGAAGGGGTTGATGTCCTGCGAGCGCATGAGCGCGGTGACGAGCCGCAGCACGTCCGTCGTCGTCGACTTCTCGCCGGGGATGTCGAGCTGGCCGGTCGGCGTCGTCGCCGCCGCCTTCGTGTACAGGGTCGTGAGGTCGGCGAGAGCGGTGAAGAGATCCTCGATCTCGATCGCGTCGACGCGTCCCTCAAGCAGTTCGCCGAGGTAGGCGTGCAGGTCCGCGGAGATGTCGGCGAACGTGCGCGTCGTCTTCGGGGCCCCGGGTGCCGCGGCGGTGGTGGTCTCAGCGGAGGTCGACATAGATCTCCCCTTCCTCTTCGGTGACGGTGTAGGGCTGGAGTCTGAGCTTGTCGGTCGTCGCGTGGCGGCCGGTGGTGACGTCGAATTCGGCGCCGTGCCACGGGCAGACGATGTGGAGGCGGTCGACGTCGTAGAGCATTCCGGTCACCGTCCGGTCCGGCTGCACATCTTCCTTCACCCGCGGTGTCAGCAGCCCCTGGCACACGGGTCCGCCCTGGTGCGGGCAGGTGTTCGCGTAGGCGTAGACCTCGTCCTTGAAGCGGAAGAGGCCGATCGTGCTCTCACCGATGTCGACGATGAGCCGGCGGCCGTTGCTGAGGTCGGCGCTGTGGGCGACCCTGACTCGACGGATCTGCTTTGCTGGCATGGTCATCCTTCTCTGGCCGCCGAGGCGGTCGGCTGCGTTGCCTGCATCGCGGGTCGGAGGGCTCGTCGCCGCGATATTGTTTGTACACGAACGATCGTAGGCAAACTATCGAGCCGATGGCAAGGGGTCGGGCGGAATTCGCAGCTGTTACGATGACCGGGTGCCCCACGGAGATCAGATGTATCCGGAGTTCTTCCGCCTGGTTCGGCGCATGCAGCAGCGGCATGCGCAGCTGTGGGCGGCGGGCGGCATCCCCGTCACGCGGGTCCAGTTCGTCGCCCTGCGCACCCTTGTGGGCAAGCCCGGGATCGAGCCGGTCGAACTCGCCCGACTCCTCGAGATCGACAAGGCCACGCTCGCGGGAGTGCTCTCCCGACTCGAGGCCACCGGCAGCATCCGACGCGAGGTCGTCCCTGCCGATCGCCGGCGCCGTCTCCTCTTCGTCACCGATGCCGGGCGCAGGCTCGTCGCCGACTTCGAGCCCGTGACCGTCGAGATCAACCGCCGCCTCTTCGCCCCGGTGAGCGAGACGCAGATGCGCGAACTCCTCCGCCTCATCAGCTACGTCGCCGATGAGGGCAGCGAATAGGCGACCGAACCGACGGCTGCCGCCGGATCCAGCCGGCCCGGTCCGGGTCGAAGCGTTCCCGAAGATTGTTGACAAAATGATTGACAATGTTGTGACGCGGTCGTTAGCGTGACGAGTGGGAGACCTCGCAACGGGCGAGTGCTCCTTCTGGTCACCGGGGACTGAGCCGGCGGACGCGCAGACGCAGCGCCGCCTCGGCGTCGTCGATGGGCCGGGACCGTGTCTCAGGCACCTGCACCCTCTGCGGGTCGGCCGGGACGTCGACTGTGCCAGGGAGAGGCTGAACATGACAACGAAACCGCAGAACCTCCAAGAGGTCATGGACCAAGCGGGAAGCACCGTCGAGCTGCTGCGCAACTCGCAGGTGGGCAAGTACATCTATCCCGTCGTCCCCTCCGAATTCACGAACTGGCGGCGTGAGCAGGAGGCGTGGCGCAACGCCGCGGTCCTCTTCGATCAGTCGCATCACATGGACAGCCTGCGCATCGCCGGACCGGACGCGCTCAAGCTCCTCTCCGACACGGCGATCAACTCGTTCGCGAACTTCCCCGTCAACGCCGCCAAGCAGTACGTGCCGACCGCCTCGAACGGCGGAGTGATCGGCGACGGCATCCTCTTCCACCTCGATGACGAGGAGTTCCTCTACGTCGGCCGCTCCCCGGCCGCGAACTGGCTGACCTGGCGCGCCGAGGACGGGGACTACAAGGTCGACCTGACGATGGACCGCCGTTCCCCTTCGCGCCCCTACGGACACGAGGTCAAGCGCGAGTTCTGGCGCTACCAGATCCAGGGACCGCGGGCCTGGGAGGTCATCGAGAAGCTCCAGGGCGGACCGGTCGACAAGCTCAAGTTCTTCCGCATGGGCACCCTCAACGTCGGCGGCACCGAGGTGCGCACGCTGCGCCACGGCATGGCCGGCGCCCCTGGCCTCGAACTCTGGGGACCCTACGCCGACGCCGATCGCATCCGCGAGACGATCCTCGAGGCCGGCGCCGAGTTCGGTCTCGAGATGGCGGGCATGCGCGCGTACTCCGGCAACACCTTCGAGTCCGGGTGGATCCCCTCGCCGCTGCCGGCGATCTACACCGGCGAGTTCGAAGAGGCCTACCGGAAGTGGCTGCCGGCCGACAGCTACGAAGCCGTCAACGCCCTGGCCGGCTCCTTCGTCTCCGACTCGATCGAGGACTACTACCTCAACCCGTGGGAGCTCGGCTACGGCTCGTTCGTCAAGTTCGACCACGACTTCATCGGCAGGGATGCCCTCGAGAAGGTCGATGTCGACTCCCAGCGCCGCAAGGTCACCCTCGCGTGGAACGCCGAGGACCTGACGAAGGTGCTCGGATCGCTGCTCGACCCGAATTCGGTGGGCAACCAGTTCTTCGACTTCCCGAACGCGAACTACGGGTCGAGCAACTTCGACTCCGTCATCGACGCCGACGGCAAGGTCGTCGGTTTCTCGATGTTCACCGGCTACACCGCGAACGAGCGCACGGGCCTGTCGATGGCCACCGTCGACCCGAGCGTGCCGATCGGCGCCGAGGTGCGCGTGGTCTGGGGTGAGCCCGACGGCGGCAGCCGCAAGACCACCGTGCAGCCGACCGACCAGGCCTTCGTCCGGGCGATCGTCAGCCCGGCGCCGTACTCGGCCGTCGCACGTGAGGAGTACCAGCAGGGCTGGCGCACCGCGAGCTGAGCCCACAAACTTCACCCGACGTCCCAAATGGGATGCGGCGCCGCATCCCATTTGGGACGTCGGGTGAAGTGAGGGAGGGATCCGGTCTGCGGGCCGGGTCCCTCCTCGGCGTGCCCGGGGCGGTTGTCCTCGAGTGCGCTGTGCCACTACACTGAGTGCGGACAATTTCATACGCCGTTAAGACATGACGTGGGAGAGCTGCGCAGCCGCAACAGCACTGTGCAGCGCCGTAGGTGCAATTCCCTCCCCGGGAAACTCTCAGGCCCAGTACCACCGATTGCAGGCATATCTGGAGGAGCGCATCCGCGCAGCGTCTCATACGCAGCGGGAGCGCGGTCCGACAGATCGGGGAGGACCTTCACTGCTCAGTGCGTCCTCCACAGGTGGGCGCGACACCGACCAAGGACGGCAATTGACCAGTTCACTCGCCCACACCACGCAGGCCACCGGAGACACGGCGCGCCCGTTCTCCGACCGGCACATCGGACCCCGCGCCGACGACACCGAGGCGATGCTCGCCGAACTCGGCTACGAGTCCCTCGAAGCACTCTCGACCGCCGCCGTCCCGGCCTCCATCCAGATCGACGGCCTCAACCTGCCCACCGGCAAGTCCGAGACCGAGGTCCTCGCCGACCTCCGCGACCTCGCCTCCCAGAACGTCATGCGCACGCAGATGATCGGCCAGGGCTACTTCGACACCGTCACCCCTGCCGTCATCCGCCGCAACATGGTGGAGAACCCCGCCTGGTACACCGCGTACACGCCCTATCAGCCCGAGATCTCCCAGGGCCGCCTCGAAGCGCTGCTCAACTTCCAGCAGGTCGTCGAAGACCTCACCGGCCTCGACATCGCCAACGCCTCGCTGCTCGATGAGGCCACCGCCGTCGCCGAGGCGGTCCTCCTCATGCGTCGGTCCGTGAAGAAGGGCTCGACGGTCGTCCTCGACTCCGAGCTCCACCCGCAGGTCATCGCCAACGTCCACGTCCGCGCCCGCGCGCTCGACTTCGACGTCGTCGTCGCCGACCTCTCCGAAGGCCTCGTCGGTGAGGACATCTTCGGCATCGTCTGCGCCCAGCCCGGCACCACCGGCGCCATCCGCGACTTCACCGCGGCCGTCGAGGGCGCCCACGAACGCGGCGCGCTCGTCACCTTCGACACCGACCTCCTCGCCCTCACCCTGCTCAAGGACCCGGCCTCCCAGGGCGCGGACATCGCCGTCGGCTCGGCCCAGCGCTTCGGTGTGCCGCTCTTCTTCGGCGGACCCCACGCCGCGTTCATGTCGGTCAAGGACTCCCTGCAGCGTCAGCTGCCCGGCCGCCTCGTCGGCGTCTCGAAGGACGCCCAGGGCAAGCCCGGCTACCGGCTGGCCCTGCAGACCCGTGAGCAGCACATCCGCCGGCAGAAGGCGACGAGCAACATCTGCACCGCGCAGGCCCTGCTCGCCAACGTCGCCTCGATGTACGCCGTCTACCACGGCCCCATCGGCCTGACCCGCATCGCCTCCCGCATCCACCGCCTCGCCGAGGCCTTCGCGGCGGCCGCCGACACGGCACCGGGCGCCGAGGTGGTCACCCGTGACTTCTTCGACACCGTGGCCATCCGCGTCGCCGATGCCGAAGCCGCCCGTGTCGTCGCCGAGGCTGCAGGCTTCAACATCCGCGTCATCGACCCGACCACGATCGGCGTCTCCTTCGGCGAATCCCACACGGTGGCCGACGCCAACGGACTGCTCGAGGCCCTCGGCATCCTCGCCCGCATCGACGCCGATGACTTCGCGGCCGCCTCGGCGGGGACCTTCGGACCCAACCAGATCCCGGAACCGCAGTTCGATGCGAACCTGCACCGGGACACCGAGTTCCTCACCCACCCCGTGTTCAACACGCACGGCTCCGAGACCTCGATGATGCGCTACCTGCGCACCCTGGCCGACCGGGACCTCGCGCTCGACCGGACGATGATCCCGCTGGGTTCGTGCACGATGAAGCTCAACTCGGCCATCGAGATGGAGCCGATCACGTGGCCCGAGTTCGCCACGATCCACCCCTTCGCCCCGATCGAGCAGACCCAGGGATGGCGCACGCTCATCGGCCGCCTCGAGGACTCCCTCGTCGAGGTCACCGGTTACGACCGGGTCTCCCTGCAGCCCAACGCCGGCTCCCAGGGTGAGTTCGCGGGCCTGCTCGCGATCCGCCTCTACCACCGGGAGAACGGCAACCCGCAGCGCACCGTCTGCCTCATCCCGCAGTCGGCGCACGGCACGAACGCCGCCTCCGCGGTGCTCGCCGGCCTCGAGGTCCAGGTCGTCGCGACCGCCGACGACGGGTCGATCGACCTCGACGACCTCGACGCGAAGATCGAGAAGACCGGTGATCGGCTCGCCGCGATCATGATCACCTACCCGTCGACGCACGGCGTCTTCGAGTCCGAGGTCCGCGAAGTCTGCGACAAGGTCCATGCGGCCGGCGGTCAGGTCTACGTCGACGGCGCGAACCTCAACGCCCTCGTCGGTCTCGCCAAGCCCGGCGAGTTCGGCGGCGACGTCTCCCACCTCAACCTCCACAAGACGTTCTGCATCCCGCACGGCGGCGGCGGCCCCGGTGTCGGTCCGGTCGCGGTCCGCGAGCACCTCGCCCCGCACCTGCCCGGCAACCCCGTCAACCCGGACCTCGTCTCCGGTGACATGTCGACCGTCGACCTCCCGGTCTCCGGCTCGCTCTACGGCTCCGCAGGCGTCCTGCCGATCAGCTTCGCCTACCTCGAGCTCATGGGCGGCGAGGGACTGCGGGAGGCGACCCGGGCGGCCCTGCTCGGGGCGAACTACATCGCGAAGAAGCTGGGCGACGTCTTCCCAGTCCTCTACTCGGGGGAGAACGGACTCGTCGGGCACGAGACGATCCTCGACCTGCGTGAGATCACCGCGAAGACCGGTGTCACCGCCGAGGATGTCGCCAAGCGCCTCATCGACTACGGCTTCCACGCCCCGACGCTCGCGTTCCCGGTGCCCGGCACCCTCATGGTCGAACCGACCGAGTCCGAGGACAAGGCCGAACTCGACCGGTTCATCGAGGCGATGCGCAGCATCCGCGCCGAGATCGACCAGATCGGCACCGACTACTCGTACGAGGAGTCCCCGCTCAAGGCGGCCCCGCACCCGGCAACGGTCGTCATGGACGACTGGGACGGCAAGTACAGCCGGGAGACCGCGGTCTTCCCGGTCCCCGGCCTGCGCCTGACGAAGTACTTCCCGCCGGTCAGCCGCATCGACGGCGCATACGGCGACCGCAACCTGGTGTGCTCCTGCCCGCCGCCCGCGGCCTTCGAGACGACCGAGAACGAGGACGACTGATGAGCGAGACGACCCAGATCAGGCAGACCCCGCTGCACGGCGAGCATGAGAAGCTCGGGGCGACGTTCACCGACTTCGGCGGCTGGGACATGCCGCTGAAGTACGGCTCCGAGCTCGCCGAGCACCGTGCGGTGCGCGAGAGCGCCGGCATCTTCGACCTCTCCCACATGGGCGAGGTGCGCATCACGGGCGCCGCGGCCGCGGCGTTCCTCGACTACGCGCTCGTCGCGAAGTACGCGACGATGAAGGTCGGCAAGGCGAAGTACGGCGTCATCGTCAACGCGCAGGGGTACCTGCTCGACGATCTCATCACGTACCGCCTCGGCGAGGAGGAGTTCCTCATCGTCCCCAACGCCTCGAACACGCCTGCCGTCGTCGAGGCCCTGCAGGAGCGTCTGGAGACCTTCCTCACCGAGGTCGACCCCGGCGCGGACGTGCGCATGGCCGATGAGTCCGCGGACACCGCGCTCATCGCCGTCCAGGGTCCTGCCTCGGAGGCGATCATCCTCACCGCACTCGACAAGGGCGCCGACGGGGAGTTCGGTCCGGCGACGACGAGCGGTGACGAGGACCCGACCGGGACGATCACCGTAAGTCAGGCCGTGCGGGAGCTGAAGTACTACGCGTGGATGCCGGTGACGATCGCCGGGATCGACCTCGTGCTCGCCCGCACCGGCTACACCGGTGAGGACGGCTTCGAACTCTACGTCCCCAACATCGCCGCCGTGCGCCTGTGGGAGACCCTCATCACCGCCGGCGCCGACCACGGTCTCGTGCCGGCAGGGCTGGCTGCGCGCGATTCGCTGCGCCTCGAGGCGGGCATGCCGCTCTACGGCAACGAGCTCACCCTGGACACGACCCCGTACGATGCGGGGCTCGGCCGGATGATCGGGTTCAGGACGAAGGAGACGTTCGTCGCCCGTGACGAGCTCGCCGCCCTCGGGGAGACCGAACCGCAGCGCGTCCTCGTCGGTCTCGTCTCCGAGGGCCGACGCGCCGCTCGGGCGGGTTCGGCGATCATCGTCGACGGCGCCGAGGTGGGGGTCGTGACCTCGGGTCAGCCCTCGCCGACGCTCGGCCACCCGATCGCGCTCGCCTCCCTCGACCGCGGACTCGCCGCCCCCGGCACCGAGGTCTCGGTCGACATCCGCGGCAAGGCCCACGACTTCCGGGTGGTCGAGCTGCCGTTCTACCGGCGTTCGGCAAACTGACGCTTCACAACCGGTGAGACTTGTCCGCGTGACTCGTACACTGGTCACACCTGCTCGCCACAACCGCTGTTCGACAGCAGAAAGGGAAGATCATGGCTGATCTGCCTGCACTTCCGAAGGACTTCTCGTACTCCGCCGAGCACGAATGGGTCAACCAGGGCCCCGACACGATCGCGGGACAGACCGTGAAGATCGGCATCACCGCGGTCGCCGCGGATGCCCTCGGCGAAGTCGTCTACCTCGATCTGCCGAGCGTCGGCGACGGCGTCAAGGCCGGGGAGACCTGTGGTGAGGTCGAGTCGACGAAGTCGGTCTCGGACCTCTACTCGCCCGTCGGCGGCGAGGTCGTCTCGATCAACGACAAGGTCCTCGACTCGCCCGGACTCGTCAACTCCGACCCGTACGGCGAGGGCTGGCTGTTCGAGGTCAACGTCGACGAGGTCGGCGTGGTCATGGACGCCGACAGCTACGCGAAGAACAACTCGCTGTAAGCCGTCCGCGGCTCGCGAGGACTCCAGGGTCCGACGGGTCGCACACCGAACAATCGACAGGGTCGGTCATATCCGAATGAGTCCGGATGCGGCCGACCTTGTCGTTCCCCCGAGAGAAACGTTGGACCACCCATGCCACTGAGCGTCTTCGATCTCTTCACCGTCGGCATCGGCCCGTCGAGCTCCCACACCGTGGGACCGATGCGCGCGGCCGTGAGCTTCCTCGACCTCCTCGGCGAGAAGCTGCAGGCGGTGGCGAGCATCCGCGTCGACGTCTTCGGCTCCCTGGCCGCCACCGGCGCCGGTCACGGAACCTTCGACGCGATCCTCCTCGGCCTCGAGGGGTGCCGTCCCGACGCCGTCGACGGCAACGAGCTCACCGCGCGGCGCACGCGCATGACCGAGACCGGGGAGATCATCCTCGGCGATGCCACCGGCAACGGCGTCGAACTTGCCTTCACAGAGGCTGACATGGTCAAACGGCCCCTGACCGTCCTGCCCCGGCACACGAACGCCATGACCCTGGCCGCCTTCGACGAGGCGGGACAGACCCTGGCCGAGGAGACGTACTACTCCGTAGGCGGCGGCTTCGTCACCTCGGAGACGGAGTTCGTCGAGAAGGAGAAGGCCGCCGAGGCGGTCGAGGCGGCGGTCGGCGGTGTCGTCGGGACCGCCTCGGCGGGGGAGTCCGGAGGCTTCGTCGAGGACGCGGACGAGGAGTTCGACGATGAGCTCGACGATCCGTCGAACGCCGACGAGGACCCGGAGTTCGCCGTCGCCGAGGCGGTCGTCGACGCCGAACTCGAAGCCGCCAGCGAAGAGCTGCCGTACCCGTTCCATTCCGCCGCCGACCTCCTCGAGCAGTGTCGGGTGCATGGGCTCTCGATCGCCGAGGTGATGCTCGCGAACGAGGAGACGATGCGGGAGAACGAGGAGATCCGCCACGGGCTCCTCCACATCTACTCGGTCATGGAGGAGTGCGCGTCGAACTCCCTCGACCGCTCGGGCCACCTGCCCGGTGGGCTCAAGGTGCGCCGGCGGGCCCATGACTGGTACCTCAAGCTCAAGGCCGAGGACCCCGACCGGGACCCGAAGTTCTACCTCGAATGGGTCAACCTCGTCGCGATGGCCGTCAACGAGGAGAACGCCTCGGGGGGACGGGTCGTCACCGCGCCGACGAACGGGGCCGCCGGCATCATCCCCGCCGTCCTCCACTATGCGCTCAACTACGTCGACTCCGTCGACTCCGTCGTCGACGGCGGTGAGGGCGCCAAGCACGAGGCGATCATGACGTTCATGCTCACGGCCGCCGCTATCGGCGTGCTCTACAAGGAGCGGGCCTCGATCTCCGGCGCCGAGGTGGGCTGTCAGGGGGAGGTCGGATCCGCCTCGTCGATGGCTGCCGGAGGCCTGGCCGCGGTCATGGGCGGGACCCCCGAGCAGGTCGAGAACGCCGCGGAGATCGCGATGGAGCACAACCTCGGGCTCACCTGCGACCCCATCGCCGGACTCGTCCAGGTCCCGTGCATCGAGCGCAACGCGATCGCCGCGGGCAAGGCGATCAACGCCTCGCGCATGGCGCTGTGGGGCGACGGGCAGCACCGGGTCAGCCTCGACGAGGTCATCGAGACGATGCGCCAGACCGGCGCGGACATGTCCTCGAAGTACAAGGAGACAGCGCTCGGCGGACTCGCCGTCAACGTCGTCGAGTGCTGAAGGCGCGGGGTGCAGGTGCCGCGCCTGCTCCGGGTGTCCCAAGTGAGCGCAACCTGACCTGCCTGTGCGCCTGGAACCCGAGTTCCACGTCGCGATAAATGTAACGAACCGATAACGAAGATTCCCGCCGAGGCGGTCGCTGCCCTGCGATCGCTCGATCCCCAGCGATGGCGTGGGCAAGGACGGGTGCCGCCTCGGCGAGGATGGACTCCGCACACGGGAGACGGGGCGCCGGATTCGGGGTGAAACCCCCGGTGCGAGATTGACGCTCGTGGTCATCTCGTTAGGTTGGTGGGCGTGAGAAACGCACTCGCTCAACCTCAGACGACCGACGTTCGCACACCCACTCTCGAGGACGGACAGCATCTGTGGCGGCTGGCGAAGAATTCCGCCGTCCTCGATCTCAACTCCTCGTACTCGTATCTGCTGTGGTGCCGGGACTTCGCGGACACCTCGGCGATCGCCTGGATCGAGAACGAACCCGCAGGGTTCGTCACCGGGTACACGCGACCGGACAACCCGGACACCCTGATGATCTGGCAGGTCGCCGTCTCCGCGGACTTCCGCGGGCGGGGGCTGGCCTCGACGATGCTCCACGCGCTCGCCGACCGGACCGGGGCGCTGCGCTTGGAGACGACGATCACCGACGACAATGCGGCCTCGAACCGCCTGTTCCAGGCCTTCGCCGAGCAGCGCGGAGCCGGCCTCGACCGCAGGCCGCTCTTCACCCCGGATCTCTACCCGGACGGCCACGACACCGAGTACCTCTACGAGATCGCCCCGCTCTGATCGCAGCGGGAACCAGTCCCCGGTGACCGCACCTCGCCGAGGCGGTGGTCGGGAACGCTCCGACCGCCTCGGCGGCCATCCACGCACCGACGGCGGGCCCGATGCCCGACCTGCAGCCGACCGGCACGTCCGGCGGCCTGCACCAGCAGCCAGCCCGGGTCTGCCGGCGGCCTGCACCAGCAGTCGAAAGGAATCACACGATGACCACGACCAGCACTGATACGACGACCACGACCACCCCTGACATCTTCGAGACCCGGGAATCCGCGGTGCGCGGATACTCGCGCTCATGGCCGGCGACCTTCGCCAAGGCGCAGGGACCTCGGCAATGGGACGAGGATGGCAACGAGTACCTCGACTTCTTCTCCGGTGCCGGCGCGCTCAACTACGGGCACAACAATCCCGTCGTGATGAACCCGCTCATCGAGTACCTGCAGTCCGGGGCCGTCCTCCACTCGCTCGATATGAAGACCCCGGCGAAGCGGGAGTTCCTCGAGACGTTCGAGGAGCTCATCCTCGCCCCGCGCGGGCTCGACTACACGGTGATGTTCCCCGGTCCGACGGGGACGAACACGGTCGAGGCCGCACTCAAGCTCGCCCGCAAGGTCACGGGGCGCCAGCACGTGCTCTCCTTCACCAACGCGTTCCACGGGATGACGCTCGGGTCGCTGTCCGTGACGGGGAACTCGATGAAGCGCGAGGGTGCGGGCATTCCGCTGACGAACTCCTCGAAGATCCCCTACGACGACTACTTCGACGGGGAGACCCCCGACTTCCTCTGGCTCGAGAAGGTGCTCGAGGATTCGGGCTCAGGCGTCGACAAGCCGGCGGCGATCATCGTCGAGACGGTCCAGGGCGAAGGCGGTGTGCGGGCGGCTCGGGCGGAGTGGCTGCGTGAGCTCTCGGCGCTGTGCAGGAAGCATGAGATCCTCCTCATCGTCGACGACGTCCAGGCCGGCTGCGGCCGCACGGGCACGTTCTTCAGCTTCGAGGAAGCCGGGATCGAACCGGACATCGTGTGCCTGTCGAAGTCGATCTCCGGCTCCGGGCTGCCGATGGCGCTGACGCTCTTCCGCCCCGAACTCGACGCGTGGGAGCCCGGCGAGCACAACGGGACCTTCCGCGGCAACAATCCCGCGTTCGTCACGGCGACCGCGGCCCTGAAGACCTTCTGGGCCGACAACGCGTTCCAGAACGAGCTCGCCGACACGATCGCCCGCCTCCACCAGCGACTCGACCGGATCGCCTCGATGGCCGAAGGGGCCACGGTGCGCGGACGCGGTCTGCTCGCCGGACTGCTCTTCGACGACCCCGCAGTCGCCGGGAAGGTCGCGGCCCAGGCGTACGTCAACGGCCTGCTCATCGAGACCTCGGGTCCCCGTGACGAGGTCGTCAAGATCATGCCGCCGCTGACGATCTCAGATACCGACCTCGACGCCGGTCTCGACATCCTCGAGGCCGCGGTGCTCGAGATCGCACCGGCCGGGGCCGGGGCGGCGCCGGCGATGGCGTGAGTCCAGCGTCGGATCTCCTCGGCGGGTGTGTGGGCTCGAACTCTGGAACGCAGGACTGCCGCACTCACCCCGATTCACTCTGACCAAGCGCACTGACTCCGATTCGCTCTGACGAAGCACATTCACGCTGACAGCACAGCTCGAAAGGACACCACATGTACGTGATCAACCGCGATGACCTCAACGGAACCGACCGCGACGTCCAGTCGGAGACGTGGCGCAGCCGGCGGATGGTGCTCGGGCGCGAGGGCGTGGGCTTCTCGTTCCACGACACCGTCATCTACGCCGGCACCCGGTCGACCTTCCACTACCAGAACCACATCGAAGCCGTGTACTGCGTGCAGGGCGAGGGCACGCTCACCGATGAGGGGACGGGAAAGACGTATCCGCTCTCGGACGGGACGATGTACCTGCTCGACGGGCACGAGAAGCACACCGTCGTCGCCAACACCGAACTGCGCATGGCCTGCGTGTTCAACCCGCCGGTCACCGGACGCGAGGTCCACGACGAGAACGGCGTCTACCCGCTCATCGTCGAGGAGACCGTCCCCGTGTGAGGGTTTGCCCGAGTGCACTCATGGCTGTGGCCGGTCTGTGCTGAGATGGCCAGTTCGCCGGGCGCGCGTTCCGGCGCAGACCCCCGGCTGCAGAACGCTAAGGGCTCACTTGAGTCTGGAGGGCACAGTTGCGCAACTGTGCCCTCCAGACTCAAGTGAGCCCTTTGCCTGCTGGGACCGTCGAAGCGAGCCGCCTCAGCGGGTCTTCGCCTCTCGCTTCGCGTCCTTCTTCGCCTCCCAGTACGCGCGGGTGGTCACTTCGTCGGAGCCGTCCCATGCGTCGATGCCGCCGACTCCCGGCAGGTCGTCGCGGTTGAACACGGGCTCGAGTCCCTGCTTGCGCTGCGCGGTGTAGTTCTTCAGCACCTTGAGCGCGATGCGTGCGAGGAAGAACACGGCGACGAGGTTCGTCAGCGCCATGATCGACATGAAGACTTCGGCCGCCGACCACGCGAGCGGCAGGGCGATGACCGAGCCGGTGAAGACGGCCGCCATGACGATGAGGCGGTAGGTGACGATCGCGGGCCTGGCGTTCTTCTTGAACAGGTAGGAGATGTTCGCCTCGCCGTAGTAGTAGTTGCCGAGGATCGAGGAGAACGCGAAGAGGAAGATCGCGACGGTGAGGAAGTGGACCGCCCACGTGCCCAGCTGCGAGGCCAAGGCGGTCTGGGTGAGCGAGGCGCCTTGGGCTTCGTCGTAGACGGGGTTGGAGAGGAGGACGATGAACGCGGTGATCGAGCAGACGAGGATCGTGTCGAAGTAGACGCCGAGGCTCTGCACGAGTCCCTGCTTGGCCGGGTGCGACACCGACGAGGTGGCGGCTGCGTTGGGGACCGAGCCCATGCCGGCCTCGTTGGAGAACAGGCCGCGCCGGATGCCCTGGAGGATGACGATGCCGATTCCGCCGCCGACGACGGAGTCGATGCCGAACGCGTTTGTGACGATGAGCGCGATCATGTCGGGCACCTCGGTGATGTTCATGGCGACGACGAGGATGCCGAGCAGCAGGTACGCGCCGGCCATGACGGGGACGATGACCGAGGACCAGGCGGAGATCCGCTGCACTCCGCCGAGGAACACGGCGCCGGTGACGAGGGCGAGGAAGATGCCGAGGCCGACGGGCAGCCAGAAGCTCTGGGTGGTGTCGACGTTGAGGCTCGTCGCGGTGGCGTCGACGATCGAGTTCGCCTGCAGGGAGTTGAACACGAGACCGTAGGTGACGGTGATGATGACGGCGAAGAACGCGCCCATCCAGGGCTGCTTGAGGCCGACGCTCATGTAGTAGGCGGGGCCGCCTCGGTAGGAGTCCTTGTCCTTGACCTTGTAGAGCTGGCCGAGGGTCGATTCGACGAAGGCGGTGGCGGCGCCGAAGATCGCCATGAGCCACATCCAGAACACGGCTCCGGGGCCGCCGATCGAGATCGCCAGCGCGATGCCGGCGATGTTGCCGGTGCCCACGCGGGAGGCGGCGGAGATCCAGAATGCCTTGAACGAGGAGATCGACTTCGTGCCGTCCTTGTTCTCACCGGGGCTCTCGCCGATGACGCGGAACATCTCCGGAAGCATCCGCAGCTGGACGACGCCGGTGCGGATGGTGAGGTAGATGGCGACGCCGACGAGGACGACGATGAGCACCCCCCCCGAGCTTGTCATTGACGACTGCGATGAGGTCCTGGAGGGTTTGCATGCTGGTGGTCCAATTCGTCAGGAGTTCTTGAGAGTTTCCTCACCTCATTGTGCCACCTGGCTGTGAGCGGCGTCGCACGCGGTGGGAGGTCACGATGATCGGTGACCTTGTCGTGTCCGTGGTTCCCCACCTCGCCGAGGTGGTCGTCCTATTCGACGACGGTGAGGTCCTCGCCGTGCATTGTGCCCCGAGTCGCGTCGTGTGCTCCTCATGCCACAGGCCTCCTTCTCCTCAGCGCCTACTCCCAGCAGATTCTTTCGACGAATCAGCGCGTTCCGATCCATGATTCACATTCGCGCAACCCAAACAACACTCGATCATCCCCTGTCGAGACTAAGCTGATCCGCAATCGCCCTTGAGGTACCACGATGACGGCACCACCGGCACCGCCTCGGCGATGATCCCCAAAGGAGTCCCCGCAATGCCCATCACAGTCCTCACCCACCCTCCCAAAGGCGGCGTGCGCACGCCGGTGCCGCCGCTCGTGATCGCACACCGAGGTGCGTCCGCGGGCTGGCCGGAGAACACGATCCCCGCGTTCGTCGCCGGGATCGATCAGGGTGCGGACATGATCGAGGTCGACGTGCACATGAGTGCCGACGGCGAACTCGTCATTGTCCACGACGTCACGCTCGACCGCACGACCAATGTCCGCAGCGTCTGCCCCGAACGCTCCGACACGAGGGTCAAATCGATGACTGCGGCCGAGATCGCCGAGCTCGACGCCGGAAGCTGGAAGGGCGAGGCCTTCGCCGGTCTGCAGGTTCCCACTCTCGCCGAGGTGGTCGCCCTCGTGCACACGACCCGCACCGGCCTGCTCCTCGAGGTCAAGCATCCCGAGCTCTACCCCGGAATCGCCGAGGCGATCGTGGCGGCTTGCGATGAGGTGCCGGACTACCTCGAGCGGTCCCTGGCGGCCGGTCTGCTCGTCGTCCAGTCCGCTGACTGGGGCTTCGTCCGCGAGTTCCATGAGCTCGCCCCCGAGGTGCCCGTCGGGCTGCTCGGTCGTCCCACGGAACAGCAGCTGCGTGAGTTCGCCGCCTGGGTCGATCAGATCAACCCCGAGCACATCGACGCCGATGCCGACTACCTCACGATGGTCCACGAACTCGGCATGTCGAGCCTCGTGTGGACGGTCGACGCGGTGACCGACATGGAGAAGTCGATCGACTACGGGGCAGACGGCATCATCACCAACGTGCCCGACCTCCTCGTTGAGGTCGTCGAAGAGCTGTAGCAAGTATTTCCAGAGTGATGCCGATCTGGTTTCAGATATAACCGCAATGAGTTACACTTATATCTGAAAGGATTGGTTATGACTGCGCGAACCCACCAGGTGCTGTTCGACTCCGACACGTCGAATTCTGCCTCTGAGCTACTCAAGAAGACCGCGGGATCCAATGCTGATTGGAGCATCCGCAGATCCGACCTGGATCCGCATGTCGCTGACCTCATTGAGACTGTGCTTGAGGCTGTGGCTGCCGGGGAGGGCGTCTCCATCGGGCAGGTTCCCGAAGTGGTTACGACCACTACGGCTGCATCGATGCTGGGACTGTCGCGTCCGACATTGATGAAGCATGTGCGTGAGGGACGGCTGCCGTCGCACGCCGTCGGCACGCACACTCGGTTGCGAAGAGACGACGTGATGAACTTCAAGCGCGAGCTTCGTGCCGTACGCGCACGAGCCATTGAGGATCTCATGGAGCTGGAGGACGAACTCGGCGAGCCATTGTGAAAGAGCGCCGAGAGAGGGGTCGGTCAACTACAGTGTGAGTATGCAGAAGGTGCTTTTCGATACGAATGTTGTCTTCTCGCGCCTGCTCCGCGACACAGTGGTGCACCTGCATTTCCACGAGGCCTTCAGAATCGCATGGACCGAGGACATTATGGCGGAGCTGGTGTACCGGCTCCGCCGCACGTTCCCCGAATGGAATGAGAACCAAGTCGGAGGCGTGCGCCGCAAGCTGATCGATGCGATCGGTGATGATCCGATCACCGGATATCCCGCGTCTGGTCACGCAGATGTCGGAGATCCATTCGACAGCCATCTTGACGCGGCAGCAGAACACGGAAGCGTCGACTATCTGGTGACGATGGATCGAAAGTCCCTTGTTCCTGACCCGGATCTCACGACATACGAGTTCTATCATCTCGACGAGTTTCTCGTGCTCTGTGATCAATCGATGCCTGATCGCGTTCAAGCAGCCCTGTTGACGAATCTCGGATTCCACGTGGACAAAGCCAAGCGGGCCGGTCGAAGTGAATTGCCGAACTTTCCCGAAAAATATGCCGAAGCCGGGGTCCCTGACTTCGCTGAACGAGTCCTCCGCCACTACCGATCGCTGGACATGAGCAAGATTTGGAACTCGCCGCCGACAATGGCGAATTGGATCCGTTGAGTTCGGATCCGATCGGGTGCGGCTAAATGTGGGAGCTGCGCGGAGCCCTCCGGCGATCTCGCAGCTGCGCGCACATGGTTGCCCGACCTCCTCGTCGAAGTCGTCGAGGAGCTGTAAGTCCAGCCGGCCCGTGACCGGGGGAACAGTCTCAGTCCGGGTCGTGGGCGGTGAGGAACTCGTTCACGATTTCGTGCACTTCGGGGCGACCGGCCCAGTAGGCGTGGCGAGCTCCTGCGAACTGCTCGACGCGGACGTTGGGAACCTGCTGACGGAAGACCTCTGCGTTGCGCGGATCGACGAGTTCGTCGGCGGTGCCGAAGAGGATCAGCGTCGGAGCACTGATGTCCGATGGCCGCGGGCCGTCGCGGCGATCGGAGGCCTCGCCGTGCACGCGCATCGCCTCGGGGGAGTGGGGTGAGAACTTCAGCTCAGAGACCTGCCGCGGATTCGCCGCGATCCACTCCTCCGGGTAGAACAGAGTCGTGAGAGTCTTGGGGTCGCCGGCCGCCAGTGCGGTCGCGCCCGAAGCCGGCCGCGGCGGACCGGTCTCGTCGCCGACACTGACGGCACCGGCGACGATCGAGAGTGCCCGATCAGCGAAGTCCGCACCGATCCATTGGACGATCCGGCCGCCCATCGAATGTCCGTAGAAGTGCGCTCGGTGGATGCCCACCGCGTCGAGGACCGCAATGACATCGCGGGCGAAGTCCCGCGTCGACCAGTCTGGGGTGAACTCAGACGAGCTCTCGCCTGTACCTCTGTGGTCCATGAGGACAAGGGTGCGATCGCCGAAGTCGCTGCGAACGGAGTCCCACGCGTGGTGATCGAGGGCGCGTCCTTGGACGAGCACCAGCGGGGGCAGCGGAGATGACCCCTGCTCGATCGAATACCAGAGTCGGGCACCATCATGAGCTTCGGTGAACGTCATGACCTCACGCTAACTGTTGCCCCTGACACAGAGACGACCGCGGCAGGTATTCCCGCCCATCCCTCACTCCCGAGGCGCGCGCCCGGTGCCGCTGAGCGGAGTGTCCCAGCTGGTCGAATCGGCCACGGGGAAGCGGCGGCCGGTGACCTCCTCGGCGATGATGCGCACGAACTGGTTCTTCTTCCCTGCCTGCCACGGGGTGACGTCGAGGGAGATCGTGTCGAGCAGCTCATCGGTGCGGATGATCGGCTTCGCATGGCCTTTGAGGACGACGCTCCACGCGTTGCCGGTCTCCGGGTCGTAGCCGTCGACCTCGAAGGCGACCTGCGGGTGGTCGTGGATGGCCTCGATCTTCGTCCCGCCGCCCGAGCGGAAGACGACGGAGGAATGCTCGATGGCGTAGTTGACAGGGAAGATGTCCGGGTGGAGGTCAGCGCCTTCGCCGACGACGACGGCCAGGCACCCGATCGTCGTGCTGCGCAGGCAGTCCCAGCACTCGTCGACATCGAGGGTCATGTTCGGCTCTGCATTCATCGCTCCGCCTCCTGAGGTGGCCGGGCAGCTGTCGCCGGATGCGACTGCCATCCCGTGAACTTCTACACAGTGTAGAAGAACGTCGGGGGATCGGGAAGCGTCCGCCGGGATGCGGGAGACGGGGTCTCAGGGGGAGACGGACCCAACCCTCCCTGTCCTCGCCCTCCCCTCGCAGAGATGAGACGCTGGAGGCATGGCCAACGAACTCGCCGCATCGACCAGCCCCTACCTCCGCGCCCATGCCGACAATCCCGTCGACTGGCGGATGTGGACGAAGGAATCCCTCGCCGAGGCGGTCGACCGTGACCTGCCGCTGCTCATCTCGATCGGCTACTCCACGTGCCATTGGTGCCATGTCATGGCCCACGAATCCTTTGAGGACCCGGCCCTCGCCGCCCTCATCAACGACCGCTTCGTGCCCATCAAGATCGACCGCGAAGAGCTGCCCGACATCGACGCCCACTACATGAACGCCCTCCAGGCCATGCGCGGCCAGGGCGGCTGGCCGATGACGATCTTCGCCACCCCCACCGGCAGCCCCTTCTACGCCGGCACGTACTTCCCGCCGTCCCCGCGCGGCACCGTCCCCTCCTTCACCCAGGTCCTCGACGCCGTGTCCCAGACGTGGACGGATCGGCGCGCCGAGGTGACCGAGATGTCCCAGCGCATGGACCGCGGCCTTGCCGAGATGGCCACCGCCGTCACCGATGCCCTCCCCGCCGAGGCGGTCGCCGAGTCGCTGACAGCCGACGAGCTCGACGCGGCCGCCGCCGCCCTCCTCGACACCTACGATCCCTCGTGGGGCGGTTTCGGCGGCGCCCCGAAGTTCCCGCCGTCGATGAACCTCCTCCAGCTGCTCGCCGCGTTCGTCCGCTTGGGCGGGACCACCTCGGCGAAGGAGGGCGGGAACGACGACGCCGGAACGGCTGAGACCGACCCCATCGCCGAGGCGAAGCGGACCGGACGGCTGAGCATCCTCGGGGCGGACGGGCACCTCACCGGCGAGTTCGTCCTCGACTGCTTCATCGCCGTCCGCAGCACCTTCGCCCACATCGCCGCCGGCGGGATGCGCGACCAGGTGCGCGGCGGCATCGCCCGCTACAGCGTCGACCGGCAGTGGTTCGTCCCCCACTTCGAGAAGATGCTCTACGACAACGCCCTCTACCTGCGCGCCGCCGTGGAATGGGCGAAGGTAGAGAGCGCCCTCGACCCGACCTCGAAGTGGCTTGCGCTGGCCGAACGCGAGATCGACGACACCGCCGAGTTCATGATCGGCGGGCTCTCGGACGGCGACCGCTTCGTCGCCGCCCTCGACGCCGATTCCCTGGACGCCGACGGACGGCTCGAGGAAGGCGCCGCGTACGTCGTCACACCCGAGGAGTTCGCGCAGATCGGCCATGCCGGCGTCCTCCAGCTCGTCGACTCCCCGGCCGCCGCCGACCTCCCCGGACAGGTCATCGGGGCACCGCGGATCCTCGACTGGCTCGGCATGGACGACGTCCCCTTCGACGCCGACCACCCGGCCCCGTGGGCGACTACCGGGACCAGCGAGCAGATCGCAGCCCTGCGGAACCTCCTCGACGAGCGCCCCCGCCCGGCCAGGGACGAGAAGACTATCACCGAATGGAATGCCCTGGCCATCACTGCCCTCGCCGAGGCGGCCCTCTACCACCACCCGGACCAGCGCGCTTCCGTGTGGGGCAGCATCGCGTCCTTCCTCTGGGAGGAGATGTACAGCCGATTCGTCACCGGCATCGGCGACATCGACGACACCCGCGAGGAGGTCGAGGTCCCCGCGATCGGCGACCTCGACGTGCGGCGCAGCTTCACCGGCCGCGATCCGGGACCAGGGGCGGCGGGTTTGGCCGACTGGGCGCAGATGCTCACCGCCGGGATCACGGTCCTCCAGCTGCGCAACGCCGGGCTCGCCGGCGGCGTCGGCAAGTACGCCGAACCCGGGACGAGCATCGACCAGCATGCTCTCACCTCGGCAGGGTTGGCCGGAATGGCCGAGGTGATGCTCGAGAAGTTCACCTCATGGTCGCCGGAGGGAGATGCCTCCGGCGACGAGGCGGGCGACGGCGGCACCCTCACAGTCGTCGACTCCGAACCCGATGACCTCCTCGGCGTGCGCGGATCCGACCCGATCGACAACGCGCTGCCCTCGGCCCGGGCGGCGGCCGCCGAAGCCCTCCTGCTGCTCGGCGAACTGGGAGTCGAGGATGACGACAGCTCGAGCCTGTCGACAGGGACGATCCTCGATCTGCGCGATCGACTGCTCGGGGTCTATCGGGCGCTCGCCGGCCGGGCGCCGCGCGGATGCGGCCACGCCCTCTGGCAGGCCGAACGCGCACTCGCCCCGATCCGGGTTGCGAGCCGCGACGACGCCCTGCTCACGGTCGCCGCGAGGCATCCGGCCGTCACCCTGCTCACCGACTCGACCGGGGTGCCCGATGCCGGCGGCGCCGAGGTGGCCGTGCCCGAGGGTGCGGCGATCGTCTGCCGGGGTACCGCGTGCTCACTGCCGGTGTCGACTCCGGAGGCGCTCGCCGCCCTGCTCGACGGGTGAGCGCACTCCAGTCTTGGCGCGAGCTCATTCACACCGGCTGAACTCACTCGACGAGGCGAAGGCCCCGATACCGGTTGAGGGCCGCCGCCATCTCCTGCGGCCGGGGCCTCGCCACGTGTCCGGGATGCCTGCGGTGTCCGGTGAGGCCGTCGATGCCCTGGGCGTCGAGCATCTGTTCGATCTCGTCCAGTGCCTCGACCACCGAGGTGGAGCCGTCGAAGATTGTCGCCATGTATTCCAAGGCCTCGGCCACCCCGTTCGTCTGCTCGGGATCGACGAGCTGAGAGACCGCGGCCAGGTCGATGAAGGACTTGCCGAACTGGATGAGGTCGAGTCCCTTGGCCTTCGCGCCCTTCGTCTTCGCCGCAGGCTTGAGCGCATCGGCGGTGGGGATGCGGGCTGGCGGATCACCGAAGACATCGTCGCCGGACCGTTCGTCCCGGGTGAGATCGGCCGGGTCGACGCCGACGAGTTCATGGGCCTCCTCGGTGACATCGGCCGGAACATAGGCGTCCATGGCGATGATGAGATCGGCGACCTCGAAGAACGCACTCGACCCGCCGGCGACGAGCACCGTCGAGACTCCACGCTCACCGAGCAGTGGGCGCACGCGCTCGACGAAGGGCGTGATCGGCTCCCGGTTCGACGGAATGAGCGCCCGCATCCGCTCATCGCGGATCATGAAATTCGTCGCGGAGGTGTCCTCGTCGATGAGCAGAGTGCGGGCGCTCGCCTCGACCGCCTCGACGAGGTTGGCCGCCTGGGACGTCGACCCGCTCGCATTCGTCGTCGAGAAGAATCTCGTGTCAGTGCCGGATGGGAGGTTGTTGATGAACGGTGAGATGTCATCGCCGGTCACCGCCCGTCCGTCCTCGGCCCGGATGGCGGTGGCACTCGGCTCGGTGATGACCCACTCACGGCCGTCGTCGGCGATGTGCGGGTAGACGCCGCGCTCAAGCGCGCGCAGAATCGTCGACTTGCCGTGGTAGCCGCCGACGATGACGGTGACGCCGCGGGGGATCGCCATGCCCGTGACGCTGCGGCCGCTCTCCAGGTCGAAAGTGCGCTCGAGGCTCGTCGGACTGCGGAACGGCACGGCCGCCTCGGCGTCCATCGGCCGATCCGAATCGCCGGAACGGCGGGGTAGGATCGAACCGTTGCCGACGAACCCGAGCAGATCCTCCTCGCCGAGGCGGTTCTGCAGCTCCGTCTGGTCGCGCAGCAGCTGGACGTGGGCCCGCAGGGCGTCCCCGTCGATGTCGGCATAGAGGAACATCGCGCGGGCGAGGTCGATGACGTCGCCGGTGACGGTGTCCGCGGCCTGATGGCCGAGGATCCGGCGGCCGCGGGCGGGCAGGTTGACGAGCAGGCGGGCTTCGAACCCGGCGTCGTCGATGATGACGTTCGTCCGCTCGAGCACCTCCTGACCCGGGTGGCCGAGGTTGATCGCCCGCCCGTGGTGACGGCGGATGACGGCATTGCCGACCCGGAGCAGGTAGTCGGAGGCGGCGACTCTGTCGAGACGCGTAGTCGTGAGATCGGCGGGGAACCCGGCGTCGGCACGGTCGACGCGCACGCGGACCTTCGACGGTGAGGCGAACGGATCGACCTGAACACGGTCGACGATGAGGGTGACCGGACCGAAGCGGTACTGCCCGGTGATCTGCTTGTACATCCCGTAGCTCTTGCCATCGAGACGGTGGAGGGTGTCGGCGAGGGGGGATCGTTGGGCGCTCATTGTGAAATGCTACGCGACAACCGGGATCGACCAGTGGAAAACTTCTGGTGTCTCACCTCTTGCATGTGACACCAGTATGGTGTCATTATGGATGCATGAACATCACACGACATGTCGAAGAGCTGCAGAACCAGCTCACGGCGGCCGCTGCCGCCGGCGATGACACCACTCGCGAGGCCGCCCAGCGACTCGTCACCGCGATCGAACCCGCCGCCAGGGTGACGATCCTCGACGCCCTCACCGATGCGAGCGCAGAGCTGACCACGGCGATCGCACCCGCCTCGATCGACGTCCGCCTCCGCGGACGCGACGTCGACTTCGTCGTCGACGGACTGCCTGATCCGGCAGTCCCCGCGGCCTTCTCGGCGCATGAGCCGGCCCAGCCTACCGACGCCGCAGAGGCTTTCGACCTCGACGAGGCGAGCACCTCGCGGACGACCCTGCGCCTGCCCGACACGATCAAGGCCCGTGCGGAGAAAGCCGCGAAGGCCGAGGGGATGTCACTCAACGCGTGGCTCGTCCGCGCCATCGCCGCAGGTCTCGACACCCGCGGCACCGAACAGACCCGAACCAGCAGAATCTCAGGATGGATGCGATGACCAACACCACTGCCACAGTCCACCAGGCCGTGACGATCGACGTTCCCGCGGCTGCCTTGCTCGTCACCGCGAGCGACCGCAGCGACGTCGACGTGACGATCGAACCCTCCAACCCCGACCGCAGCGCCGACCGCGAGGCCGCCGAACGGATCACCGTCACCGAGACCGAGAACGGCATCGCCGTCACCGGCGAGAAGCGACTGCTCATCGGGTCGAACGGCTCGGCCGACGTCCGCGTCGACCTGCCCGTGGGTGCCGACCTGCGCGCGACCATCGCTGCAGGAGCGGTGAGGATGCAGGGCGACCTCGGTGCCGTACGGCTGAAGATCTCCGCCGGTGATGTCAAGGGTGACACCATGGTGTCACTGCAGGCGAAGGTCAGTCACGGCAGCATCGCCGTCGCCGAGGTGGCCGAGGGCGCCGATGTCCAGCTCTCCAGCGGTGAGGCAGAGATCGGGCGCATCGGGGGTGGGCAGACCCGGATCAAGTCGGGACACGGGTCGATCCGCGTCGATGACCTCGCCGGTTCTGCCGAACTCATCACCGCAACCGGCGGCATCGCCCTCGGCGACGTCGACGGCGATGTGTCGGCGACCTCGGGTCACGGCACTCTGCGGGTCAATCGTGCCCGCGGCGGCCGCCTCGAGCTCAGCTCGAACTTCGGCGGCATCGACGTCGCCGTGGCACCCGGCGCACCCGTGTGGGTCGACGCCGATTCGAAGAACGGCGTCGTGCGGACGGACCTCGAATCCGACGCCGGTCCGCTCGGCGACGAGAAGCCCGTCGAAGTCCACGCGCATACGAAGTTCGGAGACATCGCCATCGACCGCGTCCGATGAGGAGAGACGCGCGCCGGGGTCGCGCCTGAATCGATCGTTCCCGTGAGGTGAGGAGCTTCCGGGCCACCAGGCGGTGATCCTTCGCCGCCTCCCCGTTGCGGACGCACCAAGGTCACAATCCGGTAGCACCCATCCCACAGCCGCTACCCGTCTCACAACCCAGCAGCACCTGCCCTGGTCGAGTGCGCCCGAAAACAGGTGCTGAACCGAAGCAACGCGCCACAACAGAACACGGTTCGTTCGAGCTGATCACGACACTCACCCGAGTAGGAGAAGTGACGGCTCACACGAGCCATTCTCCACGGCTCAACCGAGTCGTATAAGTGACGGCTCTCGAGCCGCGAATAAGGAGGATCCCATGTCGGATCTGGCAATCAGGACCACGAATCTCACGAAGTCCTATGGCAGGACGACCGGAAGGAAGACCAGCAGGACGACAGTCCTCGATGGCATCGATCTCTCTGTCGCCGCAGGTGAGGTCTTCGCCCTGCTCGGCCCCAACGGCGCAGGCAAGACGACGACGGTCAACATCCTCTCGACCCTGCAGCACCCCGACGGCGGCAGCGCTGAGATCTTCGGCCTCGACGTCGTCTCCCAAGCCGGAGCAGTGCGTCCGCTCATCGGCCTGACCGGGCAGTTCTCGGCTGTCGACGGGCTGCTCACGGGGCGGGAGAATCTCGCGCTCGTCGCCGCTCTCGCTCATCTGCCGAAATCGGAACAGCGAGCACGGGTCGAGGAGCTGCTCGAGCGCTTCGACCTCGGCCAGGCCGCAGCGAAACAGGTCTCGACGTATTCGGGTGGGATGCGAAGGCGACTCGACCTGGCGATGACGCTGATCGCCCGTCCGCGGCTGGTCTTCCTCGACGAGCCGACGACCGGCCTCGATCCGCGCAGTCGCCGGACGATGTGGGACATCGTCTCAGAGCTCGTGGCCGCCGGGGTGACGATCTTCCTCACCACGCAGTACCTCGACGAAGCCGATGCGCTCGCGGACCGGATCGCCGTGCTCGACGGCGGGCGGATCGTCGCCGACGACACTCCGGCCGGACTCAAGCGGCTCGTGCCGGGTGCCCGCGTCGACCTCGCCTTCGCCTCGGCGAGCGACCTCGACCGTGCCACCGGTCTGTGGCCGGGAGCCCATGCGCGCCCCGAATCCCTGACCCTGTCGGTACCCGGAGACGGGGGAGCGGCCCACCTGCGGCAGATCCTCGGCGGACTCGAATCGGCAGGCATCGAACCGAGCGGGCTCGCCGTTGAGACCCCGAGCCTCGACGACGTGTTCTTCGCCCTCACCGGACACGGGGCCGGTCCAGTGGAACCGGCCGGAACCCCCGGCACCGGTGAACCGGATGCCCCCGCCGGCGCAGCCGCCCCGGCCGACACCGCCGACCCGGAAGCCGACCAGGGACGGTCGACGGATGCCGGGGGCCGCCTCGGCGGAGGACCGCCCACCTCCATTTCGACACCCGATACGACACGGAAGGACACGGAACGATGACTGCGACAGCATCTCTCGACATGGCCCAGCAGAGGACCCGACGATCGGTCCGTCACACCTGGTCGGACACGGTGACGATGGTGAAGCGTCAGTTCGTCCACGCCGCACGCTATCCCGTGTGGATCTTCCTCGTCGTCGCTCCGATCGCGATTCTCCTGCTCTCGGTCTTCGTCTTCGGCGAAACGCTCGGCAGGGGACTGGGCGGCGACTCCGGTGACTATCTCGACTACATCATGCCGGGGATGATCGTGCTCACGATGGCCGGCGGAATGCAGCTGACCGCGCTCTCGGTCTCCCAGGACATGAACGAGGGCATCGTCACCCGGTTCCGGTCGATGTCGATCTCGCGGGGCGCGGTCATGGCCGGCCACGTCATCGGCAACGGCCTGCAGCAGTGTGTCGCCGTCGTCCTCGTGCTCCTCGTCGGCGTCGCCATCGGATTCCGACCGCAGGCCGGACCGCTCGAGTGGCTCGGATTCGCCGGCTTCGCCGTTGCCATCCTGCTGGCTCTCGGGTGGTTCGCCGTCGCGCTCGGAGTGACGGCGAAGTCGGTCGAATCGGCGAGCAATGTGCCGATGCTCTTCATGTTCCTGCCGATGATCGGCTCCGGGTTCGTGCCCACGGACACGATGCCCGAGTGGTTGCAGGCCTTCGCCGACTGGCAGCCGTTCACCCCGATCATCGAGACGTTGCGCGGGCTGCTCATGGGCACCCCGATCGGTTCCAGCTGGTGGATCGCGCTGCTGTGGCTGGCCGGCATCGGCGTCCTCGGCTATGTGCTCGCCCGTGTCGCGTACGAACGCCGGGCGGCGAAGTAGGCGAGTCGCGCTCGATCGCCGTGGCAGGTCGGAAAAGGAAAACCTCGCCGAGGTGGGAGTCGGAAAGTGGGCGATCGCCGAGGTGGGCGCGAAGCGGGGAGATCGCCGAGGTGGGCGCAGGGGTAACACTTCGAGCGCCGCCCCTGCGTCCCGATTATCGGCACTGCGGGTAACGATCGGACGGGGTTTTCTCCTCAGGGGCGAAGGAGTGCCGAAGTCTGGGTATATTGTGAATCAGCTCACAATGTGGTGTGCATGAGCGGGGTGTCCGACCGGCTCGTTCTGACCGGGACGCACCCTGCCAAGCACCCCGCCGACCACCTGAACCACCGGCAACACCTGCACCACCGGCCGACCGGCCTCCGGCCCACCACCCGCCACGCGACCACCCTGAGACACCGAAGGGACACCGATGTCCGACCGTCCGTCCGGGACTGCCACCAGTCCGCTTCCCCAAGCGAACGTCGACGACCTCATCGCGCAGTACGACGAGGAGCTCCCGCAGCGCACCCTCACCCGCCGCCTCGACCTCGGTGTCGCGATCGTGTGCTTCCTCATCTCGCTCTTTGTGCTCAACCAGGTGTTCTTCCCGCTCAAACAGGGCAACCAGTACTACCTCATGTGGTTCCTCGCGTTCGTCCTCCCGCTCGTCTTCATCTGCTACCGGCCCGGCTTCGGCAGGCGGAAGGAAGCGGGGGAGAGAGCCGCGGACGCCGCCGAGGAGGTCGCCGCCTCGGCGACGGGACCGTCCACGGCATCCGACTCAGCGGACGCGGCCCAGGGCAGCGCCGCCTCGGCGGGGAAGCCGAAGAAACCCCCGCGCTCGACGGACAACCCGTCGGTCATCGACTGGATCCTCGTCGTCGTCACCTTCCTCACCTGCGCCTACCCGGTGCTGCCGTTCTTCTCCGGCGGCTTCGACGCGTTCCTCAACCGGCAGGGCTCGCTGACGACGCTCGACGTGACGATGGGCGGCATCCTCTTACTCCTCATCCTCGAGGCGACGCGGCGGACCACCGGCCTCATCCTCCCGATCTTCTGCGTCGCCTTCTTCCTCTACAGCTACTACGGGGCCTACATCCCGGTCGGCTGGCCCGGCGCGCATGCGGGGCAGAACTTCGACCAGATCATCAACGCCCTCTACAACGACGCCTCCGGCTTCTACGGCATCCCCCTCGACGTCGCCGCGACCTACATCGTCCTCTTCACGATCTACGGCGCCGTGCTCGACAAGACAGGAGCGGCGAACTTCTTCATCGACCTGAGCTTCTCCCTGTTCAAGAAGTCGAAGGCCGCGCCCGGGCGCACGGTCGCCCTCTCCGGCTTCCTGCTCGGCACGGTCTCGGGATCGGGGACGGCCACGGCGGTCTCGCTCGGTGCGGTGACGTGGCCGGTGCTCAAGAAGGCCGGCTACCCGAAGGAGAACGCCGGCGGCATGCTCGCGGCCTCGGGCATCGGCGCGATCCTCTCCCCGCCGACCCTCGGCGCCGCCGCGTTCATCATCGCCGAACTCCTCAACGTCTCCTACGGCCTCGTCCTCCTCTGGGCGGTCGTGCCGACCCTGCTCTACTACCTCGGCATCTTCCTCGCCATCGAGATCGACTCCCGCAAGATCGACGTCGACTACCGCCCGCCGCCCGGCCTGCGCTCGTGGCCGATCCTGAAGAAGGGCTTCTACCACTTCATCTCCCTGGGCATCATCGTCGTCTTCCTCGCCCTCGGCATGGCCCCGTTCAAAGCCGTCGTCTACGCGACGCTCGTGGGCATCGGGTTCGGCGTCATCGAGATCGTGCTCACCCACCGCGGGCAGCCGGCGAAGATCCTCCGCGCGATCTGGGACGTCATCTTCGGCGCCCTGTCGACCGGAATCCGCTCGGTCCTGCCGGTCACCAGCGTGTGCGCGGCCGCCGGCATCATCGTCTCGACGATCACGAAGACCGGCCTCGGCCAGGTCATCTCCGACATCCTCGTCAAAGGGGCGCAGGCGATCTCGACGAACCCGACCGCCGTCCTCGTCTTCACCTGCATCTTCGCCGCGATCGCCGTGACCGTCCTCGGCCTCGCGGTGCCGGTGACCGCCTCGTTCATCATCAGCTGGGTCATCGTCGGCCCGGCACTGATCACCCTGGGCGTGCCCGAGGCGGCCGCCGCGATGTTCATCTTCTACTACGCCGTCCTCTCCGAGGTGTCCCCGCCGACGGCCCTCGCCGCCGTCGCCTCCTCCGCGATCACCGGAGGCCGGGTCATCGCCACGATGTGGCAGGCCTGCAAGTACGCGATCCCTGCGTTCCTCGTGCCGCTGGCCTTCACCTTCACCCCCGAAGGCGCCTCCCTCGTCGCGCAGGGCGGATTCCTCGGTGCGGTGTGGACGGGGGCCGTGTCCGCGTTCGCCGTCGCCGCGCTCGCCGCCGGTGCCGGAGGCTGGATCGTCCGCCGGGCAGGCTGGCCCGAACGCATCCTCTGCTTCATCGCCGCCGGCGCCCTGCTCTACCTCCAGCCGCTGTCGATGATCATCGGCTTCGCCGCCCTCGCCCTCGCCGTCATCGTCCACCTCGTCCTTCGCCGCCGGGTCAAGGACGGTGATCCCACCCCCGCCGAGGCGGCCCTGCCCAACCCCTGAACCGACCGTCCCAGCAAGGCTGAGTCCAGCCCGCGGGAACCCTCGGGCCGACGGACACCACACAGACCCACGACACCCGCAGTTCCACGGAAACACTGAGAGAGGAAGAGCCCATGAAGAGAACGAAGATGTTCACCGTCGCCGCGGCCGCCGTCGCCGCTGTCCTGGCGCTGAGCTCGTGCGGCGGCAAACGGGAGAATACCCCGGCCGCCTCCGGCGGCGACGGCTGCACCGCGGCCTCGGGGCAGATCACGATCGCCACGGGCAACTCGACGGGCGTGTACTACGTCCTCGGCGGCGGACTGGCGCAGCTGATCTCCGACAACACCGACCTCAAGGCCACCGCCGCCGAGACCGGCGCCTCGGTGCAGAACCTCCAGCAGCTGGCGAAGGGCGACTACGACATCGCCTTCTCCCTCGCCGACACCGCTGCCGACGCCGTCAACGGCACCGCCGACTTCGAGGAGCCTGCGGAGATCTCGGCGCTGACCCGCATCTACGACAACTACACGCAGGTCATCGTCCGCAAGGACGCGAACATCAAGTCGATCGAGGACTTCAAGGGCAAGACGATCTCGACCGGATCGCCGAAGTCCGGCACTGAGGTCATCGCCAACCGCCTCATCGAATCCGCGGGACTCGCCGACGCCGATGTCACCAAGCAGCGCCTCGACCTGGCGAAGACCGTCGACGGGATGAAGGACGGAACGATCGACGGCATGGTGTGGTCCGGCGGTCTGCCGACGGCGGGCGTGACCGATCTCTTCACCTCCAACGGCGGTGACGTCGAGTTCCTCGACATCTCCGCGCTCGAGGGGCAGATGAAGGAGCTCAACCCGGTCTACGAGGTCGCCGAGATCCCGGCAGACACCTACAAGGGTGCGGGCGCGGTGAAGACGATCATCACCCCGAACGTCCTCATGGTCCGCAACGACATGGACGAGGGCACGCAGTGCGCTCTGACGAAGCTCATCTTCGAGAAGAAGGCCGATCTCGAGAAGGTGCACGCGGCAGCGAAGGGCATCAAGCTCGACACGGCGATGCCGCCCGAGCCGATTCCGCTCGCCCCCGGTTCGCAGACCGCCCTCGACGAACTGCAGAAGTGAGGCCCTGAACCGGCCGGCTCTCGATCCACGCGGGCTCTCGATCCACGGGGCGGCGGAAAATCGACGCTCCCACGAAACCGGTTTCTCTCGATCCACGCGGCGCACGATTTCCGCGTCGCCCGCGACGCGGATTTCCGGCCCCGCGTGGATCGGCGATGCGGGTGCCGGCCCCGCGTGGATCGGCCCCACGGCCGAAAATCGACGCTCCCACGGAGCCGGCTTCTGTCGATCCACGCGGCGCTCGATTTCCGCGTCGCCCGCGACGCGGATTTCCGGCCTCGCGTGGATCGACGGTCCGGGTTCCGGCCCCGCGTGGATCGGCCCCGCGTGGATCGACGTGGCGGGTTCCGGCCCCGCGTGGATCGGCGGCGTGAGAGGCGCCGCAGCCTCGCCGCTCACGCCCCCTGGAGGAACGCCTTCGCGGCCGCGCCGAGGGCGACGACGTCGCTGATCGCGCACATCTCACGCGCCGAGTGCATCGAATACAGAGCCGGGCCCACGTCGACGGTCGTCATGCCCATCCGCGTCGCCGTCAGCGGTCCGATCGTCGACCCGCACGGCACCGAGTTGTTCGACACGAAGTCCTGGTACTCGACTCCGGCGGCCGTGCACGCCTGCGCCCAGACCGCCGTACCCACCGCGTCGGTCGCATACCGCTGCTGCGCGTTGTGCTTGAGGAGAGGACCGCCGCCCAGCCTGGGCCGCACCTGGGGATCGTGCCTCTCCTGATAGTTCGGGTGCACGGCATGGCCGGCATCGGAGGACACGCAGATCGAGGCGGACAGTGCGGCAAGGTAGTCGCTGCGCGAGGCTTCGGGGTAGAGGGCTGCGACGATGCGCTCGGCGACGTCGGCGAGGAACGGCCCGCTCGCCCCTGACCGGGAGTTCGACCCGATCTCCTCATGATCGAACCCGGCGAAGATCGCGACCCGGTCGAGACCATCGGCGTCGAGGCCCGCCATCGCCGTGACCCCGGCATGGACAGAGAGGAGGTTGTCCAGCCTCGGCGAGGCGAAGAACTCCTCGGCGGCCCCGAAGAGCGCCGGCTCCTGGACCGGGATCGTGTAGACGTCGTGGCCGACGACGAGCTCGGGGTCCACCTCGGCGGAGGCGGCGAGGATCTCGATGACGTCGGCCTCGGCGAGGTCGGCGAGACCGACGATGGGGGTCGTGTGCCGCTGCTTGTCGAGGGTGAGGCCCTCGTTGACCTGCCGGTCGAGGTGAATGGCCAGCTGCGGGATGCGCGCGATCGCCGGGGTGCGGGCGAGGACGACTCGACCGTCGGCGAGGCTGAGGCGACCGGCGAACGCGAGCTCCCGGTCGAGCCACGAATTGAGCAGGGGGCCGCCGTAGATCTCGACGCCGACCTGCCGCACACCGGCGGTGGTGAACTCCTCGCCGGGCTTGAGCTTGAACGCGGGGGAGTCGGTGTGGGAGCCGAAGACGCGGAAGGGCGGGATCGCCGAGGCGGTGGTGGTCGCCTCGGCGGGAGTCATCCACGCGATGATCGCCCCGTCACGGACGACGTAGTATCCGCGGCCGGATTCGAGGGCCCACGGCTCGCGTTCGTCGAGGCGGTGGAAGCCCGCGGCGTCGAGGCGGGCGGCGGCTGCGGCGGTGGCATGATAGGAGCTGGGAGAGGCAGAGACGAATTCCGAGAGATCGGCTGCGACCTGCGCATTTGCTGTCTGGTCCGTGGAAGGAGTGCTCATTTTCTCAGCCTATCCTTTGCGGTAGCTTTGACCACAGGGGTCGAAGCGGCAGACGCAGGACACCGCGAAGCGAGACCCGCGGGATACCGCGGAACGACGGACGCGGGACACCGCGAAGCGATGAGCGAGAAGGCGAGGAGAGTTCGACGTGAACCAATTCGTGGCCGAATGGAACACCTGGCGGGACTCACGGAACTCATCATTGGCGACCCCCTTCGGCTGGCTCAGCGTCGTCGGCCTGCACTGGCTCGACGAGGAGACCACCTGGGCCGATGCCCCCGGAACCTTCACCGTCGCCGACGACGGCTGGGTGCGCCTCGCCCTCGAACCGGGGACGAAGGCCGGTCCCGCGGCGGCCACCTTCGACCTCCTCAATGCTCCCGCGACCGGCGGAGCTGACGGCACCGCGCTCGCCAACGACACCGCAGGCCGCCTCGGCGAGGATGGACGCCCCGCACCACCATCGCCCCAGGTCAGGGTCGAGGACAACGGGTTCAGCGCGAAGCTGCCCGCGGGCGGTTCACTCGACTGGTTCACGGTCGGGCACGTGCTCTATGAGCTCATCGACCGCGGTGGGCGCATCGGGGTGCGGATCCGGGACGCGAAGTCGCCGCTGCTGAGCAAGTTCGTCGAGGTCCCCGTCTTCGACCCGAATCCGGACTTCGTCTTCCTCGGCCGCTTCACCCCGTACGCCGAACCGCAGGTCAGACCCATCGCCTCGGCGGCCGAGGGGGTCGACCTGACGACGACGGCGGTCGGCGAGGTCACCTTCACCGGCCCCGACGGCGAGGTCACGCTCGTCGCCTCGGGATGCCCAGCCACCGGCCTGCAGCTCGACTTCCACGATGCGACGAACGGGGGCGCGACCGCGGCGTGGCGGACGCTCGACCTCGGCATCCCCAACGCCGACGGCTCCCTCGTCGTCGACTTCAACCGCGCCGTGAACTACCCGTTCGCGTTCTCCACGTTCGCGACCTGCCCGGCCCCGGTCGCGGAGAACATCGTGCCTTTCGCCGTCACCGCCGGTGAGCGCCGGCCCCCGTTCTTCTACTCCGAGGCCGGCATCAACGTGCCGTTCCTCTTCTACGTGTGGTGGGATGCCGCCAGCGCCGAGGTGACCCGTCCCTGGTACGCCCGCTTCGGCCTCGACATGACCGTGCTCAACCCCAACGAGGATGCCGTCGACCAATCGCTCGTCGGCTTCGACGGGGTCGCGATGTCCGGTGGGGACCTGACGCCGCTGAGCCGGAAGGCGCGGTCGCGGCTCGTCAAGGTCGCCACCGATGCGCTCACCTCGCGGCTGCCGGTCATCGGGATGGGCGCGTTCACCGACTTCGTCGTCACCGCCCAGCGTGAGCTGCGCGAAGCACAGGGCCACACCGAGGCGACCCCGGAGGCGCCGACGCCGACGCCGGGCCGCGTGCCGATCGTCATGAACAGCGAACTCGACCCGAAGTCGGTCGGCCTCGACGTCGTTCACACCGATGCGACGGGCCTCATCTACGCCGAGGCGGACATGACCCTGCCGCTCGAATCCACGTTCAGCGAGATCGCCGAGTTCGAAGCGGCACTCGCGGCGAAGGCGCCCATCGGCAGCTGGGAGGAGTTCGACTTCCGCGTCGTCACGATGGTCCGTCGCCACCGGTAGAGGCCGCGCCCCCTGCCTCCGAGCAACCTTGAGGGCGCTGAGCAACCCGGCACAGGGTTGCTCAGCGCCCTCAAGGTTGCTCGGACGAGACCTACCAGATCGTCACGCGCTCCGCGGGAGCGAGGTACATCTCGTCGGTCTCCTCGACGCCGAACGCATCGTGGAAGACCGTCATGTTCTTCACCACCTGGTTGCAGCGGAACTCCTCGGGGGAGTGCGGGTCGATGCTCAGACGGCGGACGCGCTCCTCGGTGCGCATCTTCACCCGCCACGCCTTCGCCCACGCGGTGAAGAACTCCGCGGCCTCCTCCGCGCTGGGCTCCCGGCCGAGTTCGAGCTCGAGGGCCTTCCAGCCGATCGACAGTCCGCCGAGGTCGCCGATGTTCTCACCCACCGTGAGCGCGCCGTTGACGTGCTGGGACGCTTCGAGGCCCGCGGGGACGAGGGCGTCGAACTGGGCGATGAGGGCCTGCGTGCGCTCCTCGAAGCGCTCCCGGTCCTCGGCCGTCCACCAGTCGACGAGGTTGCCGTCGCCGTCGTATCGTGAGCCCTGGTCGTCGAAGCCGTGGCCGATCTCGTGGCCGATGACCGCGCCGATCGCCCCGAAGTTGTGCGCCGCCGAACCCTCGGCGTCGAAGAACGGGGGCTGGAGGATCGCTGCCGGGAAGACGATCTCGTTCATCACCGGGTGGTAGTACGCGTTGACCGTCTGCGGGGTCATCAGCCATTCGGTGCGATCGATCTCCCCGCCGATGCGCCCGATCTGGCGAGCATGCTCGGCGCGGGCCGCGCGACGGACGTTGCCGACGAGATCGGTGGGATCCACCTCGGCGGGGTACTCACGCCACTTGACCGGGTAGCCGACCTTCGGGGTGAACTTCGAGAGCTTGACCAGCGCCCGCTGCTTCGTCTCCTCGCTCATCCAGTCGAGCTCGGTGATCGACTTCTCGTACGCCTTGATGAGCATGTCGACGAGGTGGTCGATCGCGTCCTTCGCCGCCGGCGGGAACTCGGCCTCGACGTAGAGCTTGCCGACGGCCTCGCCGAGGAGGGACTCGACGAGCCCGACCCCGCGCTTCCAGCGGTCCCGCAGCGCCGGGGTGCCCGAGAGGGTGCGGGAGTTGAAGTCGAAGTCCTCTTCGACGATGTCGTCGGTGAGCAGCGAGGCGTTCGAGGTGAGCACGGACCAGCGCAGCCAGGTCTTGAGCGTCTCAAGGTCGGTCTCGGCCCACACACCCGCCATGCCCTCGACGAAGGAAGGCTGGCCGATGACAACGGTGTCGAACTCTCCGTCGATGTCGGCGGTCAGCGAGGTGAACCACGCGTCGAAGTCGAAGCCGGGACCGAGCTCGCGCAGCTCGGCCAGGGTGCGCTTGTTGTACGTCTTCTCCGCATCCCGGGTGGCCACGCGGTCCCAGTGGTGGCGGGCGAGCGCGGTCTCGAAGGCCATGACCTTGGCGGCCACCTCGGCGTCGGAGATCCCTGCGGCCTCACCGAGCCCAGCGAACGCGGACATCCTCTGCACGTGCGCGAGGAACTTCGTGCGCACCTCGGCGAAGTCGTCGTTGAAGTAGTAGTCCTCATCGGGCAGGGAGATCCCGGCCTGGACGAGGTAGAGGGCGTAGACGTCGGAGTCCTTCGCATCGGCGGTGACGTACCCGCCGAGGAGCCCGCCGATGCCCTCGGTCTCGAGGCGGCCGAGGAGGTTCGCGAGCTCGGACTTCGACTCGGCGGCGTCGATCGCGGCGAACGTCGCCTCGAGCGGGGAGACCCCGAGGTCGTTGATGCGCTCGAGGTCCATGAACGAGGTGAAGAGGTCGGCGACCTTCTGCCCCTCGGATCCCGGCTCCTGCTCCGCGTCGACGGTGTCCTTGATGATCGCCCTGACCTTCGTCTCCGCGGTGTCGAAGAGCTCACGCATCGCCCCGTCGCCGGCCCGGTCGTCGGGGATCGTGAACGCGTCGATCCACCGGCCGTTGATGTGGCGGAAGAGGTCGTCCTGCGGGCGCACCGACTCGAGCGGGGCCAGGTCGGCGGCGGAGCCCGCGGACTCCGGATTGACCGGGGAGTTCGAGGTATGAGATGTCATGGTGCAACAGTATCGTGGACACCGGTCCAGCCCGCTGAGTGAGGAGTGAGAGTATGCCCCTGCCGTCCGTCGTGTTCGTGTGCACCGGCAACATCTGCCGGTCCGTCACCGCCGAACGCGTCCTTGAGCGTCATCTTTCCGACACCGGCGCCGAGGCGGTCGTCGACTCCGCCGGGATCAGCGACGAGGAGGAGGGCAACCCGATCGACCCCCGGCAGGCCCGGGTGCTTGAGGCGGCGGGCTACCGCACGGAGGGTCATGCGGCCCGGCAGATCACGCGGGAGTGGCTCGCGAAGCGCGACCTTGTCATCGCGATGACCGACCGACACCGCCGTGCCCTTGAGGGGCTCATCGCCGACCTGCCCGCCGAGGCGCGCCCGGAGCTGCGGATGCTGCGCGAGTTCGATCCGGAGGCCGCCGGTCAGAGCCCCGTCCCCGACGTCGCCGACCCGTGGTACGGCGGTCGGTTGACAGATTTCGAAGAAACTCTTGAGACAATGGTGAGGTCCGTGCCGGGAATCACAGATCACCTGCACGTCGTCGCCGGGCAACCTCGGTGATACTGACATCAGGGATACTGACACCAGGGACGAGGTTGCCGGTCGGCTGGGCGTCAAGGCACCCGAACATCGTTGAAGGAGAAACTCGCATGACTCGCACACAGAGGTCCGCTCTCAGGCTGGTCTTCGCCGCACTCATCGTCGCCGCCCTGAGCGTCGTCGCGGCGGCACCGGCCAGCGCTCACGACCAGCTGATCTCGACGAACCCCGAGAACGGGGCACAGCTCGACAAGCAGCCCGAGTGGCTCGAGATGAACTTCTCCGGCGAGATCCAGGCCGTGGGCTCCGAAGTCATGGTCAAGGTCGACGGCACCGACGTCTCCGCAGGTGAGCTCACCGCCGAAGGCAAGAAGCTCTCCGTCGCCCTGCCCGACAACCTCAAGCCCGGCGCGTACACCGTCGTGTGGCGCGTCGTCTCCTCCGACGGCCACCCGATCTCCGGCAACTTCGCCTTCACGATCGGCGACGCCGAGGGTGCCGGCGGCTCCGTCGAGGCGACGACGCAGGCCGGTCTCGGCGGCGCGGTCGTCGATGAGCCGGGTCAGAACACCGAGACCCGCGGTGAGATCGGCGAATCGACCGGCAGCGACACCGGCATGTCGACGCCGATGATGGTCCTCCTCGGCGTCGGTGCCCTGGCGATCATCGTCATCGTCGTCCTCCTCATGCGCCGCAAGGCCCAGGGCCTGCCCGGCACGAAGGACGACACGACGAAGGACTGACGCCCGGGCCCGTGCTGTGGCTCTCGGCCCGGCCCGGCGCGGCGCGACAGACCGCGCTCGAAGCGGCGCAAGGCGCGCGGCAGGAGATACGGCGCGCGGCGTGGCACACGGCACGCGTCGCTCTGCACGGCGCGACGCGGCACAGGGCGTGACTACAGCGCTCGGCGCGGCACACGGCGCTCTGCGCGGCACACGAGGTCCCCGGATGAACGCATCCGGGGACCTCGTGCATTCACGGTAGCCTGTCGTTCAACGCGGGGCTCGAATATCGACGCGTCCGCGAATCGTGGCTCGCTCGATCCACGCGGGGCCGGAAATCCGCGTCGCCCGCGACGCGGAATTCGTGCTCGGCGTGGATCGACGGTGGTGAGAGGTGCGTGGGTCGGGCGGCTTGAGTCCGTGGACGGTACAGGTCGACTCAGCCGTCCGGGGCCACCGAGGCACGGATCGACTCAACTGTCCGGGCCCGCCGCGGCGCGGGATGGCTCAGTCGTCCGGGCCCGCCGAGGTACAGCTCAGTTCAGCTGTCCGGACCCGCCGAGGCGCGGGCGACGCGGGCCCCGGTCGCGCGGTCGCGCGCGGACAGGGCTGTCGTGTCATCGGTAGCCTGCCTCGCCGAGGCGGCCGCCGCCTCGACGATGTCGCGCACCGGTTCCGACGCCCACGCGGCCATCGCGACCTGCTGGGCCACCTGTCCATCCCAGGTCAGCGGCGGGGAGACCTCGTCGGCCGCCTCGGCGGCATGGAGGAGGGCGATGATCGTCCCCGTGCGCACATCCGGCTGGCCCCCGCCGTCGAGGACCGCAGCGAGCGCTGCCCGCAGACGTTCTTCAGGGCCCGGGTCGACGACCTCCCACGACGAGGTGGGGAAGAGGCCGAGGAAGCGCGAGCGGTGATGGTCGAGGATGCCGTGGTTGCCGAGCCGGACGAGGAGAACATCGTCGAGACGGGGCAGCAGGATCGGCAGCGCCGAGGCGAGCGGACGCTCCTTCTGTCCGAGCAGAGCGATCGCGTTGACGAACATCGGATCGGTGGGGCGGGGGACCTCGGCGGGTCGGATGAACGGCGAACTCGGATCGGGTCCGGGGAGGATGTCGACGAACCCGGCCTCGGCGAGGTCGACGAGGAGGGCTCCGGTGAGCGCGGACTCGAGGCCCGGGGTGATCGTCGGGACCTTCCCGCTCTCGGGCAGGAGGAGCAGCATGAGGTCCTCGCTGATGAGGAGGGTGCGGCGAGCGGTCATCGTCGGGTCCTTCGTCCGTGGGCTGGAGGGCTGGAGTACGTGGGCTGGAGTGAGGGTCTTCGTGGGCTGGTGGGTTCGTCGGTGGGCTGGTAGGTGAAGCGGCGTGGATCGAGTCGCGTGGCGCGGTGCGGATCGCCGCGAACTTGCCACCGGCGTCCGGGTTCCGTGGGAGTCAGTGTAGTCTCCGGTCGCGGTCGCCGGGCTGTGGTCGGTGACCGCCGTCTCCACGGGCGAGAGCGATCGCGTCGCTGCGCCGGCTCACCCCGAGCTTCGCGAAGAGGGAGTTGATGTGGGACTTCACGGTCGAGACTCCGAGGAACAGGTGCTCGGCGATCTCGGGATTCGTCGCCCCCTCGGCCATGAGCCGGAGGACATCGGCCTCGCGCGCCGTAAGTTCGGGGAACCGTTCGTGCAGGGAGACGGGGTGGGCTTCGGGGAGGCCGGCGACGACCCGACCGGCGATGCGGGCATCGAGCGGAGTTCCTCCGGCCGCCGTGGCCCGGATGGCGGCGATCATCTCCTCCCGGCCGGCATCCTTCGTGAGAAATCCGGCGGCCCCAGCCCGCAGCGCCGAGTCGATGCTCGCATCGTCGCCGAAGGTGGTGAGCACGAGGACCTTCACCCCTGGACGGGCCTGCGCGAGTCGCGCGGTCGCCTCCGCCCCGCCGAGGTTGGGCATTCGCAGGTCCATGAGGACGACGTCCGGGGTGAGCTCTTCGGCGAGGGCGACGGCCTCAATTCCGTCGGATGCTTCGCCGATCACGTCGATGCCGTCGGCGAGGGAGAGCACGGTGACGATGCCGTCGCGGACAAGCGCCTGGTCGTCGGCGACGAGGACGGTGATGCTCAACGTTCGGCCCCTGCCTGTGCGGCGGACTCATCGGGCGACGCCAGGTCCACGGCAGTCGAAGGTGCGAGCGGGATCCACGCTGTGGTCTCGAAGGTCAGTTCGTCGACGAGGCGACCGTGCGCTCCACCGCCGAGTGCCTCACAGCGCTCCCGCATGCCGCGCAGCCCGAATCCGCCGGGCCCGCTCGTCGTGGTGGTGGCGGCACTGGTGGGAGTCGTGGCACCGGGCGTAGTCGAGGCATCGGTGGGAGTCGTGGCTTCTGCGGGAGTCGAGGAGTCTGGGGGACCCTGGGATGTCGGCGAATCATCGACGACGGGGTTGCGGGCGGTGACGAGGACGACCGGGACGATGTCGGACTCGGTCTCGTCGGTCCCGGAGCCGAACGGCCGCTGGTCGATCCGCACCTCGAGGGTGACCGGTCAGCCGGGGGCATGACGGCGGGCGTTGGTGAGCATCTCCTGGAC
Source organism: Brevibacterium metallidurans (assembly GCF_037101285.1). NCBI lineage: Bacteria > Bacillati > Actinomycetota > Actinomycetes > Micrococcales > Brevibacteriaceae > Brevibacterium > Brevibacterium metallidurans. The sequence goes on along the minus strand of NZ_BAAAAF010000011.1, from coordinate 51,674 downwards.
GGCGCGCAGCAGAGCCTCGGTGCTCGACGGGCTCAGCCGCTCGAGAGCCCTGGCCTGACTGTCCGGCACAGCGCCGTCCTGCCCACTCGGCGCAGCCCCGGCCGGCCCTTCAGGCACAGCCTCACCCTGCCCCTCCGGCAGCGTCGATTGAACCTCACCGCCGCTGTCCCGGTGGGCGCGCAGCAGTTCGCGGGTGCCGTCGAGCAGATCCTGCTGCGGCGTTTCGCGGAGCGCCGCGACGGCTCGGCGCGATTCGCCGAGGCCCTCGGCGGCCAGCCCGCGGGCCCGGTCGATCCGGGTCTCGAGTTCGTCCCAGCGCCTGGCCTGCGCCAGAGCGGCGGCCGCATCGAGCTGGAGCGTCAGCGCCCCCAACGAGTGCGCGAGCACGTCGTGGAGATCGCGGGCGATCCGGGCGCGTTCGGTCAGGGCGGCCGTCGTCGCCCGTTCCCTCTGCAGGGTCAGCTGTTCCTCGAGAAGCGCCCGCGCCTGCCGTTCGGACTGGATGCGACCGGCGCGCAACCGGGTGAGCAGCCCCACCCCGGCGCCGACGAGGAGATTGATGATCACGAGCTCCGCCGGCGCCCCCACGACGAGAGCCGATACCGTCAGGCCGCAGACGTCGGCGACGATGGTCAGCGTCACGAGCAGCACCGAACGGTCGGACCGGCGCAGGAGTCGGACGAGTCCGGCGATCGCCAGGGGCACCATCGTCGTCTCGGGGGCGAACGCCAGAGCACACGCCGTGACCTGGGAGACGACGAGGAGCAGGGTGCCCGTCGTGTGCTGCCTCGGCGAGGCCTCCCGGTAGTCGTCGGTGAGCGCCCCGAGGAACATCTCCGCCACCCACAGGGCGACCGCCGCGAGAGCCGCCGCGCGCAGAGCGGGTTCGGTGACCTGCCAGGAGTTGACGGCGAAGAACACGCCGAGCACGATGCCGAGGCCGAAGGTCAGCGCCTTCGCCTGGCGGGATCGAAGCCGGATGCCTCCGCGCGCGTCGTGACGGCGGGAGGGATCCGGCTTCATGGCGGCGATCATACCGCACCCCGGTGCGTCCGAGTCTCCACTGACGATCATGTCGACCGGCTCGGGATCAGCGGGGTCACTGCCCGCTCTGGGCGGCAGCGGGAACGGTGTGCGTGAGGCCCGAGTGCGCCCGCTGGACGGCGATCTGGGTGCTCGTAAGACGGGCGAGGCCGAGCGAGATGAGGAACAGGCCCGTGACCGAGACGAGCTGAGGTGAGATCAGGGCGGCGATCCCCACGTTCATGCCGATCCGAACGATGATGAAGCCGATCCACAGGCCGACCCCGAGCCAGCCTCCCCGGACCCGGACCTGGCCTGCGGCATCCGTCTCGACCGCGGAGAGCCTGCCCATGACCCATCCGCCGGCCAGCGAGACGAGGACGGTGAGCGCGATGACGAGCATCGCCGAGACCAGCGAGGCTTTGCTGCCCTGCAGCTGGAGCGGCAGACTTGCTACTCCGATGATGATGACGACCACGGCGATGCGCGTCATCCTCGCGGCGCTGCGCCAGCTGAGCTGACGGAAGAGGATGAGAGCGAGCACCACTGCGATGAGGAGGACATCGACGATCGACATCCAGGGGACGGTGGAGAGATTCATGACTGGGCCTCCAGACGGGCGACGGGATCGCCCGGTGCGATCCACTGCCCCCATCCTTCGCCGCGCCGCCGCCCACGCGAACCACCCGCGGGTGGAGATCCGGGTGGAGAAGCCCTAGACCTCCATCCGCACGTACCGGGCGAGCTCGGAATCAGCGGCGGTCAGTGCCCGTGCCGTGCTCAGCACCGTCCTCTCCATCGCCGAGGCGGCCGCCGTGGGCCGGACGTCCGCGCGGGAGGCGAGGCTGACGATGCGGGAGAGACCGGGATCGACGAGGCGGATCGACCGCAGGCGGGGCCGGTCGACGAGGACCATGGCCGGGACGATCGCGAGCCCGAGTCCGCGTTCGACGAACCGGATCGCCGCATCCATCTCGACGCCTGCGACGACGACATCGGGGGTCAGTCCCGCCGCCTCGAATGCCGCCGAGGTGGCCTCCCGGAGGTCGTACCCGTGATGGAAGACGACCTGCGGACGGGCGGCTACCTCGGCGAGGGTGATCGTGTCCCCATCGTCCCCGTCATCGCACGCGGTGATGACGACGAGGTCCTCGCGCAGCACCTCCTGCATCTGCAGCCTGGGCGTCTGAGCGCCGAGGTCGACGGTGCGGGTGATGAGCGCGAGGTCGAGCTGCCCGGCGCCGAGGGCCTCGACGAGTTCGCGCGATCCCTTCTCCACGACCTCGAGCTCGATGCCGGGATGCTCGGCATGGAACCGGCTGAGCGCCTCGGCGACGAGGCTCACGCACAGCGTCGGGGTCGCGCCGAGGCGGACCCGGCCCTGCCGCAGCCCGGCGAGCTCGTCCATGTTGAGGCGGATCGCCTCGGCGTCGGCGAGCATCCTCCGCGCCGTCGGCAGCAGGGCGGCCCCGGCCGCGGTGAGCGTGATGTGCCCGCGGGCGCGGTGGAAGAGCTCGGCACCGAGCTCCTTCTCCAGGGTGGAGATCTGCCGGGACAGGGACGGCTGGGCGAGGTGGAGGGTCGCGGCGGCCTTCGTGAAGTGCCCGGTGTCGGCGACCTCGACGAAGCTCGCGAGCTGTTCGAGATTCATGGCAATAGCGTATCGCTATCGTGTTGAGTCAAACAATGCATTGGACGTATCGAATAGGCAATCCTAACGTGGAACGCATGAGCAGAGAACAGGGCAATGCCCGAAAGAGAGAACACTCGCTGTCGACCTCGGTGCTCGTCATCGGCACCGGCGGATCCGGCCTCCGTGCGGCCATCGAAGTTGCGGAATCAGGTGCCGATGTCATCGCCGTGGGCAAACGGCCGAAGTCCGACGCGCACACCTCGCTCGCCGCCGGCGGCATCAACGCCGCGCTGTCGACGATGGACCCCGAGGACTCGTGGCAGCAGCACGCGGCCGACACGATCAAGGAATCCTACGACCTCGCCAACCCGCGCACCGTCGAGATCGTCACCCAGGGCGCCGAGCAGGGCATCGCCGACCTCGAACGCTACGGCATGAACTTCGCCCGCGAAGAGGACGGGCGGATCTCCCAGCGCTTCTTCGGCGCCCACACCTGGCGGCGCACCGCCTTCGCCGGGGACTACACGGGACTCGAGATCCAGCGCGCGCTCATCCACCGCGCCGAAGAGCTCGACATCCCTGTCCTCGACACCGTCTACATCACGAAGCTCCTCGTCTCTGGCGGCCGGATCTTCGGCGCCTACGGCTTCGACCTCGTCGACGGCACCCGGTACCGCATCCACGCCGACGCCGTCATCCTCGCCGCCGGCGGACATAACCGCATCTGGCGGCGGACCTCCTCACGCCGGGATGAGAACACCGGCGACTCCTTCCGCCTCGCCGTCGAAGCCGGCGGCCGCCTCCGCGACGCCGAACTCGTCCAGTTCCACCCCTCGGGCATCCTCGAACCCGAGAACGCCGCCGGGACCCTCGTCTCCGAGGCCGCCCGCGGTGAGGGCGGCATCCTCCGCAACGCCCTCGGCGAGCGGTTCATGGAACGCTACGACCCCGAACGGATGGAGCTCTCGACCCGTGACCGGGTCGCGCTCGCCGCGTACACGGAGATCGCCGAGGGACGCGGGACGGAGAACGGCGGCGTATGGCTCGACGTCTCCCACCTGCCGCGCGAGACGATCATGACCCGACTCCCGCGCGTCTACCAGACGCTCATGGAGACCCAGATGCTCGACATCACGACGAGCCCGATCGAGATCGCCCCGACCGCGCACTACTCGATGGGCGGGGTGTGGGTCGACCCCGTCGACCACAGCACCGACGTCGAGGGCCTGTGGGCCATCGGCGAGGCCTCGTCCGGGCTGCACGGGGCCAACCGCCTCGGCGGGAACTCCCTCATCGAGCTCCTCGTCTTCGGCCGGATCGTCGGCCGTTCCGCCGTCGCGTACTCCGATGAGCTCGAGGCGCAGGTGCGGTCCCAGGAGTCCCTCGCCGAGGCGCGTGCTGAGATCGATGACCTGCTCGCCTCCGATGGGGCGGAGAACGTCCGGGCCCTGCAGCGCGAGGTCCGCAATCTCATGACCGAACACGCCGGCGTCGTCCGCGATGAGGCCGGTCTGCTGGCCGGGCTCGAGAAGCTCGCCGCGATCGAGGAGCGCATGGCGGGCGTCGGCATCCACCCTGACATCGCCGGATTCTCCGACCTCGCCCACGCCTTCGACCTCAAGTCCTCGGTGCTCGCGGCCCGGGCGACCCTGGAATCGGCACTCGAACGCCGGGAGACCCGCGGCTGCCACAACCGCAGCGACTTCCCGGAGCTCGATCCGGAGCTCACGGTCAATCTCGTATGGTCACCGTCGACCGGTGTCGTCCGGGAGACGATCCCGGCCGTCGACCCCGAGGTCGCCGAGCTCATGCACACCGGTGAGATCAGCCAGGAGGGCAAGCTCGTCGAGTGAGGTCACCGCCCGGCGCGGGTCTGCGAGGGCTGTTCGCCGAAGACGCGCCGGTAGGCGGCGGCGAAGCGGGAGGGATGCGAGAAGCCCCACCGGAACGCGATGTCGCTGATCGGCTCCTCCCCGGCGAGGATGTCCGCCCGTGCCGCATGGAGACGCTCCTGCTGCACATGGTCGAGCGGGGAGGTGCCGAGCTGTTCGCGGAATGCCCGTTGCAGGGTGCGCACGCTCAGGCCGGCCGCCTCGGCGATGTCGGTCACGGTCAGCGGTTCGCCGAGGTGGTCGGCGATGTGATCGAGGGCCAGCCGCACCCGCTTCGTCGTCGCCGGACCCGCGCTCGCCGCGGAGTCCTCCGCAAGCCCGAGGTCGGGGTGGCCGAGGACGAGCTGGGTGAGGAGGAGGTCCTCGACGGATTTCGTCATCAGCTCAGGCATGTCACCGCCGGCACGGCCACCGGACACGAGTCCCTGGAGGACCCCGAGCCACGCGCCGAACCCCGGGCCCAAAGGCAGGGAGTGGCTGCGGAAGCGGGGCGACGGAGGTGCCGCGCGACCGAGCACGGACTGGCTGTGGGCGCGCAGCACCGCGGGGTCGACGCGCAGGTGGATCTGGTCGTACTCGGCGCCCAGGGGCATCCGCACCCGGGCGCCGGGGAGGAGGATCGCGGCACTCGAGGCGGGGGCGACGGGGATCGAGTCGGATCCGATGTCGACGCGGGCACTGCCTCGGCGGGCGATGAGGAAGCCGAGGTAGTCCTCGTGTTCGGGCAGGTCGACCCTGACCTCGGTGCCGAGGGAGAACTGGAGGATCCGCAGCCGTTCAAGGTCGAGCTTCCAGACTTCGGGCGCGAAGGAGCCCTCGTCGACGCCGAGCAGCCGGTGCGGGCTCAGCGAACGACCGACGTCGCGTTCGAACTCCCCGACGCCTGCAGGCTTGGTCACCCCGGTCATGGTCCCCGATATTACCGCGCGGGTGTTGCGCAGCTCACAGATTCGTGTCGCAGATCGGACAGCGGTGTCGCACATCGTGTCGTCGGGGGCGTGAGGGATTCCTATCGTGAGGACACGGTTCTAGAGAGAACCTGCCATGTCAGACACGAAGGAGTGCCCATGAGCACCACCGATCAGCGCACCGTCGGAAGCGATCCCACCGAGGCGGCCGCGTCGACGACCTATGACGTCGCCGTCGTCGGCTACGGTCCCTCGGGACTCGTCCTCGCCTCGGCGTTGGGCCGGCGCGGCCACCGCGTCGTCGTCATCGAACGCTGGAAGACCCTCTACGGGCTCCCGCGGCTCAACCACATCGACGGGGAGGTCGCGCGCATCATCCAGAACGTCGGCGACGTCGAGGTCGCGCTCAAGGGATCCGCCCCGGCCGACGAATACGTCTGGCGCAACGGCGCGGGCGAGAAGCTGCTCACCGTCGACTGGTCGGGGGAGTCCTCGGGCTTCGCGGCGCACTACACGATGTACCAGCCCGACATCGAGGACGCGATCGACGCCGACGTCCGCACCCGCGACAACGTCGACGTCCTCCAGGGGTTCAAGGGCATCGACTTAAGCCAGGACGCCGACGGCGTGACCCTGCGCGTGCGCCCGTGGTCGCGGGACGATGAGACCGCAGCCGACCACGGTGAGGACGACCTGATCATCCGCGCGAAGTACATCGTCGGCGCCGACGGGGCGAACAGCTTCGTGCGCACGGCGCTCGGCATCGACCGCGACGACCTCGAATGCAACGACGTGTGGCTCAACCTCGACACCGAGAAGGTGCGCGATCTGCCCGAGCGCTTCGACGTGAGCACCCAGTTCTGCGACCCCCTGCGCCCGAACATGTCCATGCCCATCGGGCCCGGGCGGCAGCGCTTCGAGGTCGCCGTCCTGCCCGGTGAGAACCCGGAGGAGGCGCTGACCGAGGAGCATGCGTGGAAGTGGTTCCGGGAACGCCACGACCTCGGTCCCGAGGACGTGCGCATCCTCCGGCACATCGTCTACGTGTTCTCCGCCCGCACCGCGCACCGGTGGCGCGACGGCCGGGCCTTCCTCATCGGGGATGCCGCCCACACGATGCCGCCCTACATGGGGCAGGGCGCGTGCTCGGGCATGCGCGACGGGCTCACGCTCGCGTGGAAGCTCGACCTCGTCCTCCGCGGGCACGCCGACGAGGCCTTCCTCGACACGTACGAGGAGGAGCGTCGCCCCCACGTCGCCGCGATCCAGGCCGGAAGCATCGCGCTGGGTAAGATCGCGAACATGCTCGACGTCGATGCCGCGAAGGCCCGCGATGAGGCGTTCTTCGCCGGTGAGACGCTCGATGCGCCGCCGTTCCCGACGATCGAGTCCGGGTACCTCGCCCGCGGTGAGCAGCCGTATGCCGGCACCCTCTCCCAGCAGGGCAGGATCGCCAAGGACGGTGCCACGGCGCTCTTCGACGACATCATCGGCAACGGCCTCCACCTCGTGACCTCGGGTGATCCCGCGACCGTGCTGTCGGCGGAGCAGTTCGACCGCCTCGCCGAGGTGGGGGCCGCCGTGGTCTCGACCGCGCCGGGCACCCCGTGGTCGGTGACCGATGTCGACGGCACGTACCGCGACTACTTCGCCTCGACGGACTCAGAGGTGTTCATCGCCCGCCCCGACTTCGTCGTCTTCGGCACCGGGGCGATGGCCGATGCGCCGGCCCTCGTCGACGACATGATCGCCCAGCTGCGCTCGGGTGGGCAGGATGCGGCGGCGTCGCGTTCGTCCTTCGCCGAGGCGGGGGTGCGATGACGCGAGCCGACCACCCGAGCAGCGGGGTGTGGCGCCGACCCGATGTGTGCACGTTCGCCGCGCACGCTCCCGACGAGCACGGCGGCGAACAGAACGGCGCAGGCCAGTCCAGCGCTGAGCTGCGCAAAGAGCTCGATGCGCACTGGCGGGCCATGCCCGCCCAGCGGCTGCTCGACGGCGGCATGGTCCACGGTGACGTGCTGCGTCTGCAGGCGGCCACCGACTCGGGACAGCGGTGGGACGAGGCGGCCGAGCACCTCGGTGAGGCGCAGTTGCTCCGCGCCGAGGCGGCCGCCGGACAGGGCCGCACCCGCACCGCGATCGACGCCTACAGGGCCGCGGTCGCCGACTTCCTCTTCGCCCAGATGCCACTGCCCGACGGCGACCGGAAGTCCGCGCTCTACTCCCGGGCCAGGGCGGCACTGACCGCGATCACGCAGATCCCTGCCTCGGGTCTGCGGCGGGTCGAGGTGCCGTTCGCCTCGGGCAGCCTCGTCGGTTGGCTGCGCGTGCCCGCTGAGGCGCGGGCGAGCGTCATCGTCTTCGGCGGCCAGAGCGGCTGGGGTGCGACGTACTACCGGCTCTCCGATGCGCTCGCCGACCGGGGGATCGCCACGCTCATGGCCGAAGGCCCCGGTCAGGGGGAGAGCCGGCTGGTCTCCGGCATCCACCTCGACGTCGACGTCCCCGCGGCCTTCTCGCATTTCGTCGACGCCCTCGAAGCCGTTCCCGAGCTCGAGGGGCGGCCGGTGGGGATCTGGGGCAACAGCCTCGGCGGGACCTTCGCTGCGATCACGGCGGCGGCCGACCATCGGATCACCGCGACCGTCGTCAACGGGGGATTCGCCGCCCCGACGCTGCTGCCGTTCCAGACCTTCCGGGAGCAGGCGGCGATGCTCGGCTCCGACGACGAGGCGGCGATCGAGGCGAACTTCGCCCGCCTGGCCTTCGACCCGGAAACCGACCGGGTCAACGGCGGGATCCTCGTCATCCACGGCGGTGCCGACCCTCTTGTCGACCGGGAGGACCAGACGCCGTTCCTGAAGGCGAGCGAGGACTCGACCCTCCTCGAATGGCCGGCCGGGGACCACACGATCTACAACGACAGCGAAGCACGCACCGCCGCGGTCGCCGACTGGCTCGCCGACCGCCTGAGCTAGGGCGCAAGCCAGGTCGCAACGCCCGATCCTGGAGGTGTCAAAAGTGCGTTAGGAGGTGTTAAGACGGTGTCAAGATCGGCCCCGACGGCCTCGGGGCGCATGTGAGATGGGTGAGTACCGCACGACGGCGCACTGCGCCGCCGTGCACTGATCGCCAGCTCACGAGAAACCGAGGCCCCACCGTATGGATGCCCCCTTCGCCGATCTCCTCTTCCTCCTGCTCGCCCTCGCGACGATCGTCGGGCTCGTCGCCCTCGCGAAGGTCTTCGAGAAGGTCACCGCCGAGAGCGCGAGAACCGCGCGCGCCGCCGACCCGACCACCCCCGGCACCCAGCCGGGCGCAGGTTCCCCCGGCTTCCAGCCGGGAGCAGGCTCCCCCGGCTCCCAGCCGACCACCCCCGGCACCACGGGGGAGGCCCGCGCATGACCTGGCTGACCGGCATCACTCAGATCCTCCTCGTCCTCGGCCTCCTCGCGGCCGTGCATGTGCCCTTCGGCAACTACATGGCCGGGGTGTTCCTCTCGACCAAGGACACGAAGGCCGAGTCGCTCTTCTACCGGCTCACCGGCGTCGACCCGAAGTCCGAGCAGCGGTGGAAGACCTACTTCCTCTCCGTCCTCGGCTTCTCCCTCGTCTCCATCGCCGTCCTCTACGGTCTGCTCCGCCTCCAGGAGTTCCTGCCCCTGTCCAACGGCAAGACCGCGGTCGCGCCCGACCAGGCATTCAACACCGCGATCTCCTTCGTCACGAACACGAACTGGCAGTCCTACTCCGGTGAGGCGACGATGGGCTTCCTCACGCAGATGGCCGGCCTCGCGGTGCAGAACTTCGTCTCCGCCGCCGTCGGCATCGCCGTGGCCGTTGCCCTCATCCGCGGGCTTGCGCGCCAGCGCTCGCTGTTCATCGGCAACTTCTGGGTCGACCTCACCCGCACCGTCATGCGCATCCTCCTGCCGATCTCCGTGATCTTCGCGATCCTCTACATCGGCCTCGGCGTCATCGACAACCTCACCCCCGACCAGGTGGTGCGCACCGTCGCCGGCGGTGCCGAGGCCACGCAGACGATCCCGGGCGGGCCGGATGCCAGCCAGGAGGTCATCAAGCACCTCGGCACGAACGGCGGCGGCTTCTTCAACGCGAACTCCGCGCACCCGCTCTCGGCCCCGAACGCCCTGGTCAACCTCGCCAACGTCTTCCTCATCCTCCTCATCCCCTCCGCCCTGCCGCGCACCTTCGGCGTCATGGTCGGCAGCCGGAAGCACGGGTGGGCGATCCTCGGGGTCATGGCCACGTTCTTCGTCCTCTCGCTCACCGCCGTCATCCTCACCGAGACCACCCTGTCCACCCCGGCCACCGATGCCGCCGGGGCGGCGATGGAGGGCAGGGAGACCCGCTTCGGCGTCATTCCCTCGGCTTTCTTCGCGGTCTCGACGACCCTGACCTCGACCGGTGCCGTCGACTCCTTCCACTCGAGCTACTCGGGGATCGGCGGCGGGGTGCTCATGCTCAATATGATGCTCGGCGAGATCGCTCCCGGCGGGGTCGGCTCGGGCCTCTACGGCATGCTCGTCGTCGCGATCGTCGCGGTCTTCGTCTGCGGCCTCATGGTCGGCCGGACCCCGGAGTTCCTCGGCAAGCGGATCGGCCGCACGGAGATCACGCTCGCCTCCGCCGTCATCCTCATCACCCCCACCCTCGTGCTCGCGGGCACGGCCGTGGCGACGATGTGGCCCGGTGCCGCCGACTCGATCCTCAACACCGGCAGCCCCCACGGCCTCTCCGAGATCCTCTACGCCTTCACCTCGGCGGCGAACAACAACGGATCCGCGTTCGCCGGGCTGAACGCGAACACACCGTTCTTCAACACCGCCCTGGGTCTGGCCATGCTCATCGGCCGGCTCGCCCCGATCTGCGCGGTCCTCGCCCTGGCCGGTGCGTTCGCCGCCCAATCCACCGCCGAGGCGACCCCCGGCACCCTGCCCACCCACCGACCCCTGTTCGTCGGGGTCACCGTCGGCGTCGGACTCATCGTCAGCGCCCTGACGTTCCTGCCCGTCCTCGCCCTCGGCCCGATCAACGAAGGACTCCTCTGAGATGAAGACCGACCTGTCCACCACCTCCACGCCCCACCTCGTCGAGGACACCCCGACGCCCGCTCCCGGCGCAGACCACCGGACCACGGCGACCCACCGGCCGACGAGCACGGGCCGTTCGATCACCCTGCCCGCCCTCGCCCAGGCCACCGTCCTCGGGCTGAGGAAGTTCGACCCCAGGGTCGCGTGGCGCAACCCCGTGATGTTCCTCGTCGAGATCGGCGCGGTCGTCACACTGGTCCTCGCGATCGCCGATCCGACCCCGTTCACGTGGGCGATCAGCGTGTGGCTGTTCCTCACCTGCGTCTTCGCCAACACCGCCGAGGCGCTCGCCGAAGGCCGAGGCAAGGCGCAGGCCGACTCCCTGCGGGCGAGCCGGGTGAGCGCGAACGCGACCCGCATCCTGCCCGGCGGCACCCGAGAGACGATCCCCGCCTCCCAGCTGCGGGCCGGGGACACCGTGCTCGTGACCGCCGGTGAGGTCATCCCCGGCGACGGCGACGTCATCGAAGGGGCAGCGACCGTCGACGAGTCCGCGATCACCGGCGAATCCGCGCCCGTCATCCGGGAGGCCGGCGGGGACCGGTGCGCGGTGACCGGGGGGACGAAGGTGCTCTCCGATTCGATCACCGTCTCCGTCACCGCGAGCCCCGGGGAGTCCTTCCTCGACAAGATGATCGCGATGGTCGAAGGCGCGAGCCGGCAGAAGACCCCCAACGAGGTGGCCCTCGGCGTCTTCCTCTCCGTGCTCACCCTCATCTTCATCCTCGTCGTCGCCACCCTCGCCCCGATCGCGGCGTTCTCCGGCGCCCCGCAGTCGCTGACCGTGCTCATCGCCCTCCTCGTCTGCCTCATCCCGACGACGATCGGGGCGCTGCTCTCGGCGATCGGCATCGCCGGCATGGACCGGCTCGTCGCCGCGAACGTGCTCGCGAAGTCCGGTCGCGCCGTCGAGGCCGCCGGCGACGTCTCGACCCTGCTGCTCGACAAGACCGGGACGATCACGATGGGCGACCGGCAGGCCACCGACTTCGTTCCCTTCGGGGGCACCACCGATGAGCAGATCGCCGAGGCGGCCCGCCTGTCCTCCCTGGCCGACGAGACCCCGGAGGGGCGGTCCGTCGTCGCCCTGGCCGAAGGCGAGTTCCGCATCGACGCAGCCGGACTCGAGGCCTTCCCCGACGCCGAGTTCATCCCGTTCTCCGCCTCAACCCGGCTCTCAGGCATCGTCCTCCCCGGTCAGGCGGGTGCCGGGTCCCGCACGGTCGTCAAGGGGGCGGCCCGGGAGGTCATCGCGTGGGCGATCGACCGCGGTGCGGACATCCCCGCCGAGGCGAGTGCTGAGGTCGAACGCATCAACACGGGAGGCGGCACCGCCCTCCTCGTCGCCGAAGCCGTCGACAGCGCCGCCGACACGACCGCCGCGAACGGCACCGCCCTCCTCGTCGCCGAAGCCGCCGAGAAATCCTCGGCCCGGGTCCTCGGGGTCATCGACCTCCGCGACATCGTCAAGCCGGGCATGGCCGAGCGCTTCGCCCAGCTGCGGGCCATGGGCATCCGCACGGTGATGATCACCGGGGACAACGAGCTCACGGCCCGGTCGATCGCGAAGGAGGCCGGGGTCGACGACTACCTCGCCGAGGCCACCCCTGAGGACAAGCTCGCCCTCATCCGGTCCGAGCAGGTCGGCGGCCGGATGGTCGCGATGACCGGGGACGGGACGAACGATGCGCCCGCGCTCGCGCAGGCCGATGTCGGGGTCGCGATGAACACGGGCACGACCGCGGCGAAGGAGGCCGGCAACCTCGTCGACCTCGATTCGGATCCGACGAAGCTCATCGACATCGTCCAGATCGGCAAGCAGCTGCTCATCACCCGGGGTGCGCTGACGACGTTCTCGATCGCCAACGACGTCGCGAAGTACTTCGCGATCGTACCCGCGATGTTCCTCGCAGCCTTCCCCGGCCTCGGGGCGCTCAACGTCATGGGTCTGCACAGCCCGGAGTCGGCGATCCTCTCCGCGGTGATCTTCAATGCGATCATCATCCTCGCCCTCATCCCCGTCGCCCTGCGCGGGGTGCGGTTCCAGGCGACGACCGCCTCGGCGCTGCTGAGAAAGAACCTGTTCGTCTTCGGCCTCGGCGGGCTCATCGTCCCCTTCATCGGGATCAAACTCATCGACCTCGTCATCAGTCCCTTCCTCTGACAGGTCACCACACCCCCGTCCGCGGCGGCCGGGTCTCACGCCGCCGCGGCGCCCACCCCAGCACTATCCACCCGCATCCGTACCTCACAGTCAGGACCTCCCATGCTCATCCGCCAGGCCTTCACCGGGCTCCGGGCCCTCCTCGTCTTCACCCTCCTCCTCGGCCTCGCCTATCCGCTGGCGATGGTGCTCATCGCCAAGGTCGTGCCCAGCCAGGACTCGGCGATCCGGAACGCCGACGGCGTGGTCGTCGGCTCCGCGCTCATGGCCCAACCGGTCACCGGCGACGACTGGTTCTACCCCCGGCCGTCCGCCGGGGACTACGACGGACTGTCCTCGGGCGGGTCGAACCTTGCGGCGACGAACCCCGAACTCGTCACCGCGATTACCACGCGGAGGGCTGAGATCGCCGAGCGCGAAGGCGTCGATGAGGCCTCGATCCCCGCGGATGCGGTCACCGCCTCGGCGTCCGGTCTCGATCCGGAAATCAGTCCTGAGTATGCTCGACTGCAGATCGCTCGGGTCGCCAAGGAGACCGGGCTGAGCAGGGAGGAAGTCGAGACGATGGTCGAGGCCAACACGAAGCAGCCGCTGCTGGGCTTCATCGGCGTGCCCCGCGTCAACGTCGTCACCCTCAACAACGACCTCGCGAACGACTCCGGCGCCCGCATCGACCTCGCGGACCCGCAGAACTGATGGGCTCACCTCGGCGGGGGAAGCTCACGGTCTTCCTCGGGTATGCACCCGGAGTCGGCAAGACCGTCGCGATGCTCGAAGCCGCCGCCGGGGCCAGGGACGCCGGCCGGGACGTCGTCGTCGGCATCGTCGAGGACCACGGTCGCGCCCACACGGCCGCGCTCGCGCAGGGGTTCGAGACCCTCGACCGCGCCCAGGTGCCCTACCAGGGACGGACCTTCGAGGAGCTCGACGCCGAGGCGGTCATCAATCGGGCCCCGGAACTCGTCGTCGTCGACGAACTCGCCCACACGAACGTGCCCGGGTCGGGGGAGCGGGAGAAGCGCTGGGAGGACGTCGCGGCGATCCTCACCGCCGGCATCGACGTGTTCACCACCGTGAACATCCAGCACCTCGAATCCCTAGGCGACGTCGTCGGGTCGATCATCGGCCGCGTCCAGCACGAACGGGTCCCCGACCCGTTCCTCCGCACCGCCGATGAGATCGAACTCGTCGACATCTCCCCGGTCGCCCTGCGCGCCCGCCTGTCCGAGGGCAACATCTACGCCGCGGCGAAGGTCGATGCGGCGATGTCGAACTACTTCCGCCTCGGCAACCTCACCGCGCTGCGCGAACTCGCGCTGCTGTGGTTGGCCGACCGCGTCGACGAAGGCCTCGAGGAGTACCGGGACGCCAAGGGCATCCGCGACACGTGGGCCGCCCGCGACCGCATCATCGTCGCCGTCACCGGCGGGGCCGAATCGGTCACCCTCATCCGCCGCGGCCTGCGCATCGCCGGGCGGGTGGCCGGGCGCGAACTCCTCGTCGTCCACGTCGTCGAACCCGACGGCACCCGTTCGGCCACGGCCCCTGACCTCATGCGGGCCCGCGAACTCGCCGAGGGCAACAACGCGACCTGGCACACCGTCGTCGGCGACGACGTCGCGAAGGCCCTCGTCGAGTTCGCCCGCACCGTCAACGCCTCCCAGATCGTCCTCGGCGTCTCCCGCACCCCCTGGTACGGCCGCATCTTCGGTCCCGGCGTCGCCGGCCGCGTCATCAGCACCGCCGCCGACATCGACGTCCACATGGTCACCCACGCCCAGGCCGCCCGCGTGTGGCGGCCCAGCCGGGAGACCCGGCCGGCCAACCCGATCTCGAAGGTGCGCCGGATCGCAGGCTGGGTCATCGGTGCGCTCGCCCCCTTGGCGCTCACCGCCCTGTTCATCTCGCTCGGCCCCGGGGCGGCGTCGCTGAGCATGAACTTCCTCAGCTTCATCACCGTCGTCGTCATCGTCGCCCTCATCGGCGGACTGTGGCCGGCACTCATGACCGCGCTGCTCGGCACCGCGCTCATCAACTGGTTCTTCACCCTGCCCATCGGCTCGTTCACGATCGCCGAGGTCGAGAACATCGTCGCGCTCATCATCTTCATCGCCGTCGCCGTGGCCGTGGCCACCGTCGTCGACCTCGCCGCCCGCCGGTCCCGGCAGGCCCAGGCCGCCGAACACGAGGGGTCGGTGCTCAGCGAACTCGCCCGGTCGATGATCGCCGAGGGCGACAGTCCCGAGTCGATGGTCGAGAGCATCCGCACGACCTTCGTCCTCGACGGGGTGGCCGTGCTGACGAAGGATGAGACCGGTGAGTGGGCGGTGACCGCGGCGGCGGGGGAGCCGGTGACGGACCGCGCCGAGGCGACCGAGACCTTCGACCTCGACGACGACACCGCGCTCATCCTCAAAGGGCAGCCGCTCAGCGCCGGCGAACAGCGGATCCTCGACGCGTACGCGGGCCGGCTGCTCCGTGTCCTCACCGAATCCGAGCTCGCCGCGACCCGCTCGCAGGCCAGGGAGCTGTCGGCCGGCAACGCCGTGCGCACGGCCCTGCTCACCGCGGTCTCCCATGACCTGCGGACCCCGCTCGGGGCGATCAAGGCCGCCGCCTCGACGCTCATGCTCGAGGAGATCGAGCTCAGCCCCGAGGACGAACGGCTCATGCTCGCCACCATCGACAACGGCACCCAACGGCTGGAGAAGCTCATCGACAACCTCCTCGACATGAGCCGCATCCAGTCCGGTGCGGTGACGATCTCGACGTCCCCGGTGCCCGTGGCCGATCTCGTCTCCTCCGCCCTCGCCGAGGTGGGCGTCGAGAATGTGCCGAACGACGTCAGCGTCGACATCGACCCCGACGCGTGGGTCGACGTCGACTTCGGGCTGCTCGAGCGGGTGCTGGTCAACATCGTCGAGAACTCGCTCAAGTACGGTGGGGGAGCGCCCGTGACGATCGATGACTCGACCGGCGCCGAGGCGGTCTACCTGCGGATCGCCGACTCCGGTCCCGGGGTGAGCGACGAAGCCCTGGAGACGATCTTCACCCCGTTCACCCGCCTCGATGAGTCGAATGCGAAAGGACTGGGCCTCGGGATGGCCGTGGCACTGGGGCTGTGCCGGGCGATGGGCATCGACCTGACCGCCGAGCACACTCCCGGCGGCGGGTTCACCGCGGTGCTCACCTTCCCCCGGTGCGCACAGACCGCCTCGGCGGACGGTGTTGACCCCGCACCGGCGGAGAACGACATGATCGGCAGGGTCCCGGGAGCCGCCTCGGCGAGAGACGACGAACTGCCGGCAGGAGCCGATGACGAACTGCCGGCAGGGGGACGGGGCCGATGAAACGAGTGCTCATCGTCGAGGACGACACGGATATCGCCACGGCTGTGGGGATCGGTCTGCAGGCGAAGGGACATGAGGTCGTCGTCGCCGGCACCGGTCGGCGGATGAACGAGGTGCTCAGCGAGTCCGAGATCGACGTCATCCTCCTCGACCTCGGGCTGCCCGACGTCGACGGGATGGAGCTCATCGCCCAGGTGCGGCGGTGGAGCGAGGTTCCTATCGTCGTCGTCTCGGCCCGGCACGATTCGCACGGGAAGATCGCGGCCCTCGACGCGGGTGCCGATGACTATGTGACGAAGCCGTTCTCGCTCGGCGAAGTGCTCGCCCGGTTGCGGGCGATCGAACGGCGCACGGGGAAGACGGGGGAGACCGGTCTCGTGCGCACGGCCGATGGTCGCGTCGTCATCGACCTCGCCGCCCACCTCCTCGAGGTCGAGGGCGAACCGGTGCACCTCACCCCGATCGAGTGGAAGATGCTCGAGGTCTTCGTCAAGCACAAGGGCGCGCTCGTCGAAGCGCAGACCCTGCTCACCGAGGTGTGGGGGCCGGAGTTCGGCAAGGAACGGAACTACCTGCGCGTCTACATGTCGCAGCTGCGGTCCAAACTCGAAGCCGACCCCGCCCGCCCGCAGTACCTTCATACGCAGATGGGCATCGGGTACCGCTTCACGCCGTAGGTGTCGAAGCGCCTGAGCGCGGGACGCTGGCTGGCCCCGCAGCGCCGCCGCCTAGTCCGCGATCCGGGCCCGACGGCGATCCTTCTCGATGCGAACCTCGTGGCTCGACCGTGAGGGGTTGAGCAGTTTGAGGAGGGTGAGGGCGAGGATCGCGCCGAGCACCGCGCATCCGGCGGGCAGGAGCATCGCGGTGTGGGCCCCGTAGTGGTCGATGAGGTTGCCGGCGATCGCCGAACCGAACGCGACACCGAAGCCCAGGGACGTGCCTAGCCACGCGAAGGCCTCGGTCAGCCGCCTCGGCGGGGCGAGCTGCTGGATGACGGAGTTCGCGCCGACGAGGCTCGGGGCGATCGTGAAGCCGACGACGAAGAGGATGAGCCCGAAGGTGAACATGTCACGGGCGAGCAGCATCGTGCACGTGCCGATGGCCAGCAGGGACACCGTGACCCCGAAGCGGTGGTGGGTCGCGGAGTTCCAGTTCCGCGCCCCGTAGATCGTGCCGGAGATGAGCGAACCGAGGGCGAAGGCGCTGAGCAGGAAGCCGGCGAAGGACTTCACCCCCTGTTCGTCGGAGAACGCGACGGCGATGACGTCGATGGCGCCGAAGTTCACGCCGAGGAAGACGTTGACGATGATGATCGTGAAGATCCCCGGGTTGGAGAAGACGTGGCCCTTCGCCTCGGTGGAGCGTTCGATCGGTGGGGGTTCGGTCGTCTTCTGGATGTAGAGCAGCGCCGATCCCACACCGGCGGAGATCATCGAGAGGATGATGCCGGCAGGCGGCCACACGGCGGTGGCGAGCACCGTGGCGAGCACGGGTCCGGAGACGAAGAGGAGCTCATCGGCCACGGACTCCCAGGAGAACGCCGTCTGCAGCTGGTTGGGTGTGGTGACCAGATGCGACCAGCGCGAGCGCACGAGCGAACCGACGGAGCCGACGGTGGCGCCGCCGATGCCGGCGAAGACGAAGGTGAAGCCGACCCACCAGTCGAGGTAGACGGAGACGATGAGCAGGGTCAGGGCGATGAGGTGGACGATGACGATCGGCACCATGACCTTCGCCTGGCCGCGACGGTCGACGAGGCGCGCGATCCCGGGACCTGCAAGGGCTTGGACGATCATGTACACGGCGGCGACGATGCCTGCCAGGCCGTACGAACCGGTGACGCCTTGGATGAAAAGGACGATCCCGAGTCCGAGGACAGCGATCGGCATTCGTGCAACAAGACCTGCCAAGGAGAACTTGAGAGCACCGGGAAGCGACAGAATTTCCCGATAATTTTTGAACATCAGACGAGTCTATCCCCGCAGGCGCGGCCCGCAAGCGCGAACCCGGGCGGATGAGCGGCATCTCACCACCGGCTTCTTCTCACCTTCGCTTTCCACCGCCTCGGCGAGCCCACAAGCGGCCCTGTCATCAGGGGCGGAGCCGGTCACGCCGGCATCCGCCGCAGGTCACCGGCGCGTCACGCGACCCCTATACAATGGGCGGGATTGCTCAATTCTCCCCGACGGCCAGCGTGCCGCCCCGAACCCCTCCCGGAGTGCCGATGACGGACAACAGCTCGTTCGATGACATCTTCGACAACCAGAACGACGAGCCGCAGCGGCCCCGCCGCAAGAAGAAGCGCGTGTGGCGCAAGGTCCTCGTCGGTGTCCTCGTCGTCGTCGTCCTCGGCGTGCTCGGCGTCGGCGTCTACCTGTGGAACGTCGGCCGGACCTTCGACGACAAGGCCAACCAGCTGAGTGACGAGCAGGTCTTCGGCACCCAGTCGCCCACGGCCAACAAGCAGGAGGGCGGGACGAACATCCTCCTCCTCGGCTCCGACGAGCCGATGAAGAACGTCGACGTCAACTCCTCCCGCGGGCTGCGGTCGGACTCGATCATGGTCATGCACCTGCCGGAGAACGGCTCGAACGTCCAGGTCATGTCGATCCCGCGTGACAGCTGGGTGAACATCGAGGGCCAGGGCAAGGCGAAGATCAACGCGGCACTGTCCTACGGCGGTCTGCCGCTGGCGGTGAAGACGGTCTCGGACTTCATCGGCACCCCCATCGACCATGTCGCGATCATCGACTTCCAGGGGTTCAAGGGACTCACCGACAGCCTCGGCGGGGTCCGGGTCAACTCCGAGCAGGCGTTCACGCAGAACGGCTACACGTTCACCAAGGGCGAGAACCTCCTCAACGGCGACCAGGCCCTGACCTTCGTCCGCGAGCGCAAGAAGTTCAAGGACGGCGACTTCCAGCGCGCCCGCAACCAGCAGGCGTTCATCAAGGGACTCGTCAGCGAGCTCATCTCCGCCGACACCCTGTCGAACCCGAAGAAGATCCAGGACATGGTCACGCAGTTCGCGCCGTACATGTACGTCGACTCCGGGCTCAACGCCCAGTACATCTCGTCGACGGCGTTCGCGATGCGCGACGTCCGTCCCAGCGACATCCAGTTCTTCACCGCCCCGACCGCCGGTGTCGGCCGGTCTGCCGACGGTCAGTCGATCGTCAACGTCGACAAGGCCGAACTGAAGAAGGTGCAGGACGCGTTCAAGAACGACACCCTCGCCGAGTACGTGAAGAACGCCCCCGAAGCGCATCTCTGATCCCTCGCCGAGGCGGTCCCGTCTGGGCCGTCGACGCGCAGTGACAGCGGAACCCCGTCCCAGGTGATCCTGGGGCGGGGTTCTGCTGTGTGCCGCGGAATCCGCTCAGCCTCGCCGAGGCGGGACAGCCTTCAGCCGAGCTGATCGGACAGATGAGGCGAAGTACCTCTGATGTGTCGAGCGCAGAGTCTCCTCATCTCGGCTCGAGAGAACAGCCAATTCCCAGTCGGAGCCGAAGTGAGTCTGAGACAACTCCATACGCCGCCGGACTGCGTCCTTGGACTCATCGAACTTCTCCAGAACCACAAGCTCAGCGGTGCGCTTGTTATAGGCGAGGACGAATTTAGTCATCACGGTCCCCTCTCACTATCGCGAGCAGCCTTTGCTCCATGTCCTGCAACGCCCGCAGGATCGGCTCCTCGCCCTTCTTGTTTTCATCGTACTTGGACGCCAGGATCTCGCGTGTGGCTTCGTCGACTGGTGTGGCCGCAATCGAAATTTCTCCCAGACACCGCGAACCCCGTCCCAGGTGATTCTGGGGCGGGGTTCTGCTGTCTGCCGCGGCATCCGCTCATCCGCGCCGAGGCGGAACCGAGGTCACGCCCGTGCAGCCGGTGCCTGCCGCGGTGCCGGCTTGCGGACGAACCAGCTGCCGACGACGGCGATGAGGGAGAGCACGGCTCCGGCGAGGAACGCCGTCGAGACGCCGTCGGCCTGGGCGACCACCGGGGCGGCGCCGCTGCCTGCCGCTGCCAGCGTGCCCAGACTGAGGACGGTGATGAACAGAGCCGTGCCGATGGCGCCGGCGACCTGCTGGATCGCCCCGACGGTGGCCGAACCGTGCGAGTACAGCTGCGGCGGCAGCGACCCGAGCGCGGAGGTGAGCAGCGGGGTCATCATCATCGCCACCCCCAGCGACAGGCCCACATGCCCGAGGAGGACGAACCATGCGGGGCTCGTCTCATCGAGTCCGGTGAGCGCCCAGAGCACGGCGCTGGCGATGAGCGCGCCGGGGATGACGAGCGGGCGCGGACCGAACCGGTCGAAGAGTCGCCCGACCAGGGGTGCGGCCAGGCCCATGGCAAGGCCGCCGGGCAGAAGCATGAGACCGGTGGTCACGGCGTCCAGGGCGAGGACGTTCTGCAGGTAGATCGGCAGGAGGATGATCGAGCCGAACATCGCGGCCATCATGACGACGACGAGGCCGATCGCCAGCCGGAACGTCCGCGACCGGAACACCCGCAGGTCGAGCAGCGCCCGGTCCCCGCGCTGGAGAACGAGCTGGCGCCGGATGAAGAGTCCGAGGCCCAGCACGCCGAGGGCGAGAGCCGCCACGGCGACGGGAACCATACCGGGATCAGCCGAGCCGAGGGTGCTGAAGCCGTAGACGAGTCCGCCGAAGCCCAGAGCCGTCAGCGGCAGTGAGACCCAGTCGAGCGGAGCCGTGGTCGTCTCGCCGACGTTGCGCAGGCGCAGGGCGCCGATGATCATCATGAGGATTGCGACCGGCAGGATGATCCAGAAGAGGAACGGCCAGGACAGAGTGCTGAGGATGAGGCCGGAGAGCGTCGGGCCGAGTGCCGGGGCGACGGCCATGACGATCGTGATCCGCCCCATGAAGCGGCCGCGTTCGGACTCGGGGACGACGGTCATGATCGTCGTCATGAGCAGCGGCATCATCATCGCGGTGCCCGAGGCCTGGATGACGCGGGCGACGAGGAGGACGGAGAACTCGGGCGCGAGGGCTCCGAGCAGTGTGCCGGCGGTGAAGAGGCTCATCGCCAGGAGGAACACCTGCCGGGTCGTCAAGCGCCTGAGCAGGAAGCCGGTGGTCGGGATGACCACGGCCATCGTGAGCATGAATGCCGTCGTCGTCCATTGGGCGACGCTGAGAGTGACGTCCAAGTCGGTGACGAGGTGCGGGATCGCCACACCCATGACCGTCTCGTTGAGAAGGGTGACAAAGGCGGCGCCGAGGAGGAGCCAGATCACGCCCGTGCCACCGGACCCGGGAGCGGACTCCCGGGTCCGGACCGGGGCGGGCGCCGCCTCGGCGAGGTCAGTGGATCTGCGCATCGGGATCAGGCTCCGATCAGGCGGAGGACCGCGACGAGGAGGGCGATGACCATGAGGACGATGTTCATCGTGAACTGCTCACCGTGGCGGCGGTGGGCGAAGATCGCGAGGAACTGGATCGCGGCGAGACCAAGGGCGGAGACGACGGTCAGCCACGGGAGGACGCCGAGGAGTGCGGGGAGGATGACGCCGATCGCGCCGAGGATCTCGGCGATGCCGATGACGCGGACCTGTCCCGGCGTGTAGTCGAGGAGGGTGGGCATCGGCTTATCGGCGTTGTGGGGATTGATGACCTTCATCGTTCCCGCCATGAGGAAGAGCGCTGCGAGCAGGCCCGAGAGGACCCAGGTGAGGATTGTCAGTGCGAGCATGGACCAACCTTTCATTAGTTACTGGTGGTAACCTAGATACCGTTGGTGATTATTCCCGATGGGGTGGCACGCACAGCAACCTCACCAGGGCACACAGAGGTAACCATTTGGCCTGGCCGGGGACGGAGGAGACGATGAGCGAGCAGGTGCATGAGCCGCGGATGCAGTCGATGTGCGAGGGGCCGCAGGGTGACCCGGAGGTGTTCCGGTCGATCCTCGCGCGAGTGGGCGACAAGTGGTCGATGATGCTCATCGGCATGCTCCAGGAGGGGCCGCGTCGGTTCACCGAGCTCAAGGCGATGACGCAGGGGATCTCCTCGCGGATGCTCACGCAGACGCTGCGGCAGCTCGAGCGTGACGGGCTCGTTAAGCGGGAGATGTTCGCCGAGATCCCGCCGCGGGTCGAATACAGCGTGACCGATCTGGGGCGCTCGCTCATTCCCGCGGTGCTCGCGATCGCCGAGTGGGCGTCGGCGCACACGAATGAGATCGCTGCGAACCGTGAGGACTACGACGCGGCGGTCGAGTGATTGACGTCCACGCGGGGACGTCGGGACACGGGGACACAGCCACGCGGTGTGCAGTGGGACAGGCGTCCCCGTGGACGCCTGTCCCACTAGTGTACGGACACGAGAAGGGCGCCGGTTCCAACCGAAGTCTTGTGAAGCGCCCCGTTGATGCATGAGGTGGCATCATTGGCGTATGAACAGCGGAGCAGAGTGGCAAGTGCCTAGAATTGACAATGACAATCCGCTAATTTTGGAGATCAAACAAGGAGAAGTCGTACTTTTTGTTGGACCGAATGGAGCAGGAAAATCGGCGCTCAACTATTGGATGTACACCAATAGTAGCAGCTCAAAAACCAAAAGATTGCTCGGCCATCGGCAGATTTGGCTAAAGTCCTCTGGTCCAGAGGTGACACGTAGCGATTACCAAAACACAAAAAGCTCGGTTGAGCACATGAATCGACAGCGTGTGTCGCGAATTCAAGATTTTCGCGGCGATGACAGGACGATTGGTCTACTTTTTGACCTCGCAGCAAAAGTAAACGGTCGGAATTCTCGAATTGCTGATCTGGCAGACTCTGGGCGAATTACCGAAAGGAAGGAGCCTTTGGAGCCTTCGCCGCTGGCGCAGATCGACGAGATTTTTCGCCATTCGGGTATGGATTGCAAGTTCTCTATTAACGATCATTTTGAGTTTGTGGTTACCCGTTCAACAAAGACTTACCCGATTGCTGAAATGTCTGACGGGGAAAAGTCGGCGCTAATTCTAGCTGCGGAAGTCGTGCTTTCGGATCCGGGCACTGTACTTCTAATTGATGAGCCCGAGCGTCATCTGCATCGAGCGGTATCTCCCGATTTCATTCGAGCGCTTGCAGCTTCCAGGATTGACGTGTCGATTGTATTGTTCACCCACGATATCGAGCTTTTAGATGCTATGACAGCGGAAAATGCGCAGGCCTATTATGTTCGTTCGGTGAACTGGAGTAGTGGGGATCCAAAGGCCTGGGATATAGTCTCTCTCGCTGAGCTTCCTGACTCAACTGAACCTTTGAGAAGAGCGCTATTGGGTGGCAGGACCCGGCTGATGATGGTGGAAGGCGACGGCCGGAGTCTTGACAAGCCGCTCTATGAATCCTTGTTCCCTACATGGACAATAGTCCCAAGTGGAGGTAGCGATCAAGTCATTAGGGCGGTCGCGGGATTAAATGAGCAACGATCTTTTCATTGGATTGAGGCGGTTGGAGTAATAGACGGAGATTGTATGGGAGATGAGGCTAGGGAGGTATATGAAAAAAAGAACATTAAAGTGCTTCCCTTCAATGAGGTCGAAAGCATATACTATTTGCCGGAAATTGCAGAGCGAGTATCCGAAAATCAGGGAGCGACCTTCGGTTGTGACCCGGAAACTCTGCTGTCAGCGGCAAGAGATGAGGCGCTTAAGTCGATCAAAAATGAACAAAGTTTGATGAATCTCGCAAAAGATAATTCTATTAAGATTATTCGGCGAAGCATTTTTGAAAGAATACCGAAAAAGACCAGTCTCGGCACTGACAAGGATCTTACTATTACAATCGATTCCCCAGTGCTTTCTGAGTTCGATTTGGCTGAGAAGCTCGTCGCTGAAGGTGATCACAATGCGATCGTCAATCGATTCTCGATCAAAAGTTCGCCGTACTGCGATAAAATTGCGAAAGGGCTTCGATTTAGTTCAAAAGAGGACTACGAGGCGGCTGTTCGTGTGACGATGAAGAACGATGAGGAGCTTGTGAACCGCAGTCGTCAAGCCGTGGGGCCGATACCGGCCGGATCGCCGGCCACCCACACGGCCGAGATCGCTGCGAACCGCGAGAACTACGACGAGGCCGCGGACTGATCGTTGCAACGAAAAACGTCCCCGCGGGGACGCTCCGACCCTGCGTCGCGATGGGACGTCCCCGCGGGGACGCTCCGACCCTGCGTCGCGATGGGACGTCCCCGCGGGGACGCCCGGACGCACAAGGGCGCCGGCTCCCATTGCGGGAGCTGGCGCCCTGGTCGATCGGTGTCCGGGTCTCAGCCCTGACGCGACTTGAATCGCGGGTTGAGCTTGTTGATGACGTACGTGCGACCGCGACGACGCACCACCTGCGACCCCGGGGCCTTCTTGATCGAGCGAAGTGAGTTCCGTGCCTGCATAGCAACCTCCTGAATGTTGATTGCCTACTCAACAGAGAGTCGGCTCCGAGTATTCCGCGGGGCCGAATCGGGCGATCTCAGATCTTCGAGGACACGAGGGTCTCGGCGTCCCCGCCGAGGCGGGTGATGACGCTTTCGATCGACGAGAAGATGTGCTCCTCAATGATGTCGGCAGCCCCCACCTCGTCGCCGGCTTCGATCGCCTCGAGGATCGGTTCGTGCTCGGCGGCGACATCGCCGAGGTCGGAGTACTCGGCGTCATCGAGGGTGAGCGCCATGAGGATCTGCCCCTCGAGGGTGCGGAAGAGGTTCGTCAGCGGTTCGTTGTCCGCGGCCAGACACAGCGCCTCATGGAACTTGAACTCCGAGACCGCGACCTGGCGGGCATCGCCGGAGGCCGCCGCGGCCGCGATCTCGTCGATGAGTCCGCGGAGGAAGGAGACGTCGACCTTGCGCTTGACGACGAGCCGGACTGTCGTGCGCTCGAGCGAGGTCCGCACGTTGTAGAGGTCGACGAGCGATTCCGCGTCGAACTCCATGACCACGGCTCCCTGGTGCGGGCGCTCGCGGACAAGTCCCTCTTCGGAGAGCCGCCGGATCGCTTCACGGACCGGGGCGCGGCTCGTGTCGAGTTCGGCGGCGAGGTGGACCTCGTTGAGTCGCGACCCCATGGGGTAGTGACCGCTGATGATGTTCGTCCGGATCGTCGCGTACACGAGGTCGGCCAGCCGGGGTCGTCCGCTGCCGGAATGGTCCGCCGAGGCGGGGGCCGGGATATCGACGGCCGTGGCCAGCGTGGTTGTACCGTCTGTCGTCGAACCGCCTGTCGTCAGACTGTCTGCCACCTGCCGGGCGCCAGCTGCACTCGCGTCGATCGGTCGCTCGGACTCTTGCGCGTGGTCGGGATCGACGCCGTCGTGCAGTGATCTGCCGCAATGCGGGCAGAACGACGCAGATCGGCCGTCGCTTGAACCCACTGCCGTCTCCGGACCTGCGTCCCGTCGACCGTCCTGACTGCCGGAGCGCGTCGGCTGGGGGAGTCCGATCTCCCGGAGGACTTCGGCGACGCTCGTGTGGCTCAGCGGTGTGCCCTCGCGGGCGAGTCGTGCGGAGATCTGGTAACTCGAGAGGCCGCGCAGCCGCAGCTCGACGATCCTCTCGCGTGCCCGGTCCTTCGCCGGGGAGAGTCCGCGCGGCGGGCCGGGCTTCTTCGGGTCGGCGAACATCTCGACCTCACCGCGACGGAACTTGCGGACGAGGTCGACGACGGTCCACCGGGAATAGCCGAAGCGCTCGGCGATCTCAGCATGGGTGGCGCCGTCGACGAAGAACGCCCGCAGTGCCTCGTAGCGGCGGTGATTCATCTGCTCCGGTGCGGAGAACCAGTCCGAGTCGGGTTGTGCCGATCCATCTGCCATGATTCTTTTCTATCGCAAGGAAACCAGCTTTTCCAGAGGCGATCTCCCGCGCTGGCGGACGCCAGGTGCCACCGCAGCAGAGATTCGTCATCGTTCAATGCGGAGACCGGCCTCTGACCTCGACAGACGGGCGACGGTTGCCGTCCGCGGCGCCCGTCTCACTGGGTGAGCCTGAATCCGCCTGCTCAGCAAATGCCCAGCAGACAGATCAGCACAATTGTGTTGGTCGTAGTGGGAAGAAACGGTCGAACTGAGGCGCACAATTACTGGATCCAAAGCAGAGCGAGGCCGCGCATACCGTGAGTCGAACCGCCGTCCACTCCTCCGCAAAATGCTCCCGATCAACGAATAAGTGTCGACATTTCGTTGACCGGCAGACGCCCGCCCTCCTAATGTGACTGTCGACACCAGTTGATCGGAGGATCGACCATGACAGGCCAGACGAGTACGGACACCGGAGCCGCGCCCGCACCCCAGAAGAGCATGCTGCGACGCTCGATCATCGCCAGCGTGTCCGGCACGACGCTCGAGTGGTACGACTTCTACCTCTACGGCACGGCTGCGGCGCTGGTCTTCCCGAAGGTCTTCTTCCCCGAGTACGACGCGCTGACCGGAACGCTCTTCGCCTTCTCGACCTACGCCGTCGGATTCTTCGCCCGCCCAGTGGGCGGAGCGGTCTTCGGACACTTCGGCGACCGTATCGGACGCAAGACCGTCCTCGTCTTCACCGTCTCCCTCATGGGCGGTGCGACGTTCCTCATGGGACTCCTGCCGACCTACGACCAGGTGGGCATCGCCGCGCCGCTCATCCTCGTGACCCTGCGCTTCATCCAAGGGTTCGGACTCGGCGGCGAATGGGCCGGCGGCGCCCTGCTCATCGCCGAACGCGCCCCCAGCGACCGGCGCGGCTTCTGGACGAGCTTCGTCCAGGTCGGAGTGCCCATCGGCAGCCTCATGTCGACCGCGGCCCTCGGCGTGCTCTCGGCGACACTGAGCGAGGAGGCGTTCCTCAGCTGGGGCTGGCGGGTGCCGTTCCTCCTCTCCGCCGTCGTCGTCCTCATCGCTCTCATCATCCGCGCCAAGGTCACCGAGACCGAGACGTTCGCCGACCTCGCCCGGAAGGGCGCTGCCGTGCAGAAGTCCCCGGTCGCCGAGGTGATCCGCCGGTCCCCGAAGCGCATCATCCAGGTCATCGGCCTCCGCGTCGGCGCCGACATCTGCTACTACACCTTCGTCGTCTTCGTCGTCACCTACGTCACCGTCTTCCTCGGCATGGACTCGCAGGTGGCCCTGCGCGCCGTCCTCGTCGCCGGCATCGTCGAGCTTTTCCTCTACCCGGTCTGGGGGCGCCTGTCGGACCGCATCGGCCGCAAGAAGGTCTCGATGATCGGCGTCATCGGCTGTGCGCTCTGGGCGGTGGCGTTCTTCTCCCTCCTCGACACGAGGTCCCCGCTGCTCATCATCCTCGCCGTCGTCGGCGGGCTCACGCTCCAGGCCGCGATGTACGGCGTCTCGGCGCCGTGGATCTGCGAACTCTTCGACACCGACATCCGCTACTCCGGCGCCTCGATCGGCTACCAGTCCGCCGCCATCGTCGGCGGCAGCCTCGCCCCGATCATCGCCGTCGCCCTCCTCCGCCAGTTCGACACTCCGTGGGCGGTCGTCGCCTACCTCCTCGTCGGACTCGCCGTCACATTCGTCGCCGTCCTCACGATCCCCGAGACCAAGGGACGCGACCTCACCCAGCCTCTGCGTCCGCCTGGACGTGCAGGCGCCCGCCGGGCCGCCTCGGCGATGTCCGCGCAGGGAACCGGATCCGCACAGCGGACCGGATCCGCACCGAGAACCTCAGCCACACAGCTGCTGTCAACGAAGGGAGAAGACCAATGACCAACCGTCTCATCTACACCGGCCTCAACGCGGGACGCAAGCCTCTGGCCAGCGTCGTCGGAGGACAGGGAGTGCGATTCCTGCTCTCCGACGGACGCGAGGTGCTCGATGCGAGCAACACCGGCGGACCGCTCGGACACAACCATCCAGCCCTCGTCGAGGCGGCCACGAAGGCACTGACGGCCCCGGTCATCAACGAAGGTTGGTTCTGGGAGGAGCGCGAGCAGGCCGCCCAGGACCTCATCGACATCGCCTTCGCGGGTGAACACGACTGGGTCGGCGGAGTGCGCTTCGCGCTCAGCGGCAGCGAAGCCAACGACCTCGCGCTCTCCTTCGCCCAGGCCTACACCGGGCGGAAGAGGATCGCGACCCGCGAACGCGCCTACCACGGCACCGCCGGACTCGCCCGCGCCGTCACCGTCCAACCCCAGTGGCACGGCGGGCTCTCCGTCGCAGGCGGCGGCACCAGCCCCGCCCCGGCCACCGCCGAGGTGACGGTCCTCCCCGGACCCACGCATGCCACGTGGGGCGGCACCAACGCCTCGACCCCCACCGCCGCCGACCTCGCGGCCCAGGGCCTCGACGACGTCGCCGCGACGATCATCGACTACACCCAGGGCGGGGTCTACTACGACCCCGACTACCAGAACGCGATCGCCGAAGCCGCCCGCGCCGCCGGATCCCTGTGGATCGCCGACGAGGTCGTCACCGGTCTGGGACGCCAGGGCCGCTGGTTCGCGTTCCAGGGCGCGGACTCCCGGCCGGACATCGTCACCCTCGGCAAGCCGTTGGCCGGCGGCATCGCCCCCGCCGGTGCGATCGTCATGTCCCAGGACATCATCGACTCGATGTCGGACAAGACCTGGCAGACCTACAGCACCTTCCGCGGCCACCCGGTCGCCGTCGCAGCCGCCCGCGCCCACCTGCGCATCGTGCAGGAGGAGAACCTCATCGCCCGCGCCGCCGAACTCGAAGAATCGTTCGCGAAGAACCTCACCGCCATCGCCGAGGCGCACCCCAGTGTTGCCCGGGTCGACGGCAGCGGCATGCACTGGACCGTCGAACTCGCTGGCCCCGATTGGCGCACCTGGGACGGCACCGCGACCGAACCGCCGCTGGCCTCCCGCGTGGCCGCCCGGGCCCTCGAGGCCGGGGCGATGATCGGCACGAGCGGTGAGCAGACCTCGCTGTTCCTCGCCCCCTCGCTCATCATCGGCGATGATGATCTCAACCAGATCTTCCAGGCCCTCGACCACGGTCTCGAGCTCGCCGACGAGGAGGCATGAGATGACCCAGTCCACTGACACCGTCACCGTGCTCGGGCCCGGGGAGACGACGACTCTCACAGTGCCCTACGGTGCGGTCCTGCGCCTGCGCGACGTGGGCGGCGGCGCCTGCGGTCAGCTCGTCGTCGTCAACCACGGCGACGCCCGGGAGCGGTTCTCCGCCCCGAACACGATGCTGCTGAATAAGAAGGTCTACTTCGATGAGGGCTCGGTGCTCCACTCCTACCTGTGCAACCCGATGATGACGATCACCGACACCGACGTCACCCACGACGCCCTGCCGGGGACCCTGGCCAACCGCGGTCCGCGCCCCGGCGCCGAACTGCTCGCCCGGGAGGCCGCGGGGCTCGGGCTCGCACCCCACCAGGTGCCGTACCCGTTCCTCGCCTTCACCCATCACACGATCACCGACTCCGGCTACGTCGGGGCCGCGGTATCCGTCTCGAACCCCGGCAGCTTCATCGACCTGCGCGCCGAACTCGACGTCGACGTCGTCATCGCGAACACCCCCGACCTCCTCGGCGAGGGAATCGGCGACGAGCCGCCGGGAGTGCTCGAGATCGAACTGCTCAAGGAGGACGCATGAGGACCGAAGACCTGCCGGAGATCCACCTCGATACGACGATCCCGGCCCGCCGCGGCGACCTGTTCCGCCTGGCGGCGGGACAGACCCTGCGCTTCATCGACGTCGACGGGCAGCAGTGCTCCGACCTCATCGCTTTCGACGCGAACGACATGACCCGGGCGATGTCGCCGACGATGAGTGTGGCCGTCAACGACGGTCACCTCTACCTCGGCGAAGGGGACTGGCTCGTCGACGACGACGGGGACGTCATGCTCACGATCGTCGCCGACACGGTGCAGGACCACGACATCCTCTGCGGCAGCTGCAGTCCCGGACTCAACCGCACCCGCCACCACGGTCGCGGCGCCGGGAAGCGGACCTGCCACGTCAACTTCGTCGAAGCCCTGCGCGAGTACGGGATCCCCGCCGAGGACGTGCCCTACTCGTTCAACATCTTCATGAACTACCCCGTCGGCCCCGACGGGGACATGGAGTACGCGACGTGCAAGTCCGTGCCCGGGGACTACATCGACCTGCGGGCCGAACGCGACCTCATCGTCGCCATCTCGAACTGCCCGCAGGAGCTCACCCCGCTCAACGGCTTCAACCCCACGCCCAGTCGCGTGATCATCTATTCGACAGAGGAAGGAACGGACGTATGAAGCGCGCTGGAGTCGACGTCGGGGGCACCTTCACCGACGTCGTGGTCATCGACGAGGACGGTCAGGTCACCCAGAACAAGGTCCCGTCCAACCCGCAGCACCTCGAACGATCCGTCGTCGACGGGCTCGTGCGCACCCTCGGCGGGGATGAGCACACCGCTGACCTGGGGTTCCTCGGTCATGAAACGACGGTGGCGACGAACGTCACACTGGAGCGCACCGGTCCCCGGGTCGCGATGATCTGCACCCGCGGGTTCCGCGACATCATCGAGATCGCCCGCCTGGCCCGGCCTGGTGAGAAGCTCTACACGCTCAAGGACGTCATGCCCGACCCGGTCGTCGCCCGCGCCGACTGCTTCGAGGTCACCGAACGCGTCGACGCCACCGGTCAGGTCGTCGCGGCCCTCGACGAGGCCGACGTCCGTGAGGCGATCACGACGATCGCGGCCCGCGGCATCACGTCCCTGGCCGTGTGCCTGATGTTCTCCTTCCGCAATCCCGGCCATGAGCGGCGGATCCGTGAGATCGCCGCCGAGGTGGCCCCGGAGATCCAGGTGTCCCTGTCCTCCGAGGTGTGGCCCGAGTTCAGAGAGTACGAGCGGGCGAGCACGACCTCGCTCAACAGCTACCTCAAACCCTCCGCGTGGAAGTACCTCTCGAAGCTCCAGGACGCGTGCGCTGCCGCGTTCCCGAACTCGAGCCTGTGGGTCATGCAGTCCAACGGCGGCCTGACCACCGCGGACTCCGCCTCCGACCAGCCGGTGCGACTCGTCATGTCCGGGCCCGCCGGTGGGGTCATCGGCGCCCGATACGCCGCCCAGCAGACGGGTCTTCCCAACCTGCTCGCCGTCGACATGGGCGGGACGAGCTTCGACGTGTCCCTGCTCCAGGGCGGGCAGGCCACCCTCGTCGATCGGCAGGAGGTCATGGGTCTGCCCCTGCAGGGGCGGGCACTGGACATCATGACGATCGGCTCCGGCGGCGGGTCGATCGCCTGGGTCGATGCGGCCGGGCAGTTCCGGGTCGGTCCCCGCAGCGCCGGCGCCTACCCGGGACCGGCCTGCTACGGTCGCGGCGGGACGAACCCACCGTCACGGACGCGAACTACGTGCTCGGTCTCTTCTCACCCGATTCCCCGATCGCCGGCGGCGACCTCGAACTCGACTACGACGCCGCGTACACGGCGTGCGCGACGCTCGGGGCGAAGCTCGGGCTCACGGCTGTGGAGACCGCGTGGGGGATCAGGCAGATCGTCAACGCCTCGATGGCCGGTGCCGTGCGCACCGCCTCGGTGCGGCGGGGGCTCGACCCGCGTGACTTCGCGCTCCTCGGATTCGGCGGTGCCGGGCCCCTCCATGCCGCCGACATCGCCTCGGAGATGGGCATCACCGATGTCGTCATCCCCGCCGTCGCCGGTTGCTTCAGTGCCCTGGGCATCGCGATCACCGACGCCGTCCACGACTTCGTCCACACGCAGTCGCGACTCGTCGACGCTGATGCCTCCAGGGATGCCGGAGACGACCTGCGATCGCTCATGGACCAAGGCGCCGAGGAGCTGCGCGACAGCGGCATCGACGACGCCCTCCACCAGTTCGAATGCTCCGCCGACCTGCGCTACCAGGGGCAGAACTCGACGCTCAACGTCCGCCTCGGCGAATCCGGGGACCTCACCGGACCCGGCGAGGCCTTCCACGCCGAGCATCTGCGGCAGTTCGGGTACGAGATGCGCGATCAGCCGCTCGAACTCGTCAACCTCCGGGTGCGGGCGATCGGCACGATCGGGCAGGACTTCGAAGCCTCCCGGACCGCCGAGGCGACCGTCCCGAAGTCGCAGGGCGCTAGGGAGATCGTCACCTCCCCCGGGGAGACGGCGAGCGTTCCCGTCTACGACCGCGACCTGCTCACCCCAGGCGCCGAGTTCGCAGGCCCCGCGATGGTCACCTCACGCGACACCGCAGCCGTCATCCCGCCGAGCGCCCACGCCCGCGTCGACGGCGGCGGGCACCTCAGGATCGGATTGGCACGATGACACAGACAGGAACCCCAGTGAGCACTTCGATCGACCGCATCACCCTCGAGGTGATCAGGAACGGGCTGCTCACCGCGGCCGATGAGATGAAGAACGTCGTCCTGCGCACCGCGTACTCGAACCTGTGGAAGGAGGCCGGGGACCTCTCGTGTGCGCTGCTGCGGCCCACCGGCGAGGTCGTCGCGCAGGGTTCGGCGGACATCCCCATCCACCTGCCGACGATGCCGTTCAGCTTCGCCGGGCTGACCGAACGCTTCCCCGTGGAGACGATGCTGCCCGGGGACGTGTTCATCCACAACGACCCGTTCCGCGGCAACAACCACCTGCCGGACTTCTTCATGTGCAAACCCGTGTTCTTCGACGGGACCCTGCTCGGCTTCGCGGCCGTGCGCGGGCACTTCATCGACGTCGGCGGCAACGGTCCAGGCTCGTATTCGTCGACGGCCCCGGACATCCAGGCCGAGGGCTTCCGGATCCCGCCGATGCGCGTGTGGAAGGAGGGGGAGCGCAACGAGGAGCTCGTCGGGCTCCTCGAATCCAACCTCCGCAACCCGCGCGAACGCATCGGCGACCTCCAGGCCCAGTACGCCGGCTGCAACACGGGTGAACGTCGCCTGCAGGCGCTTGCTGAGAAGTACGGGGCACAGACGCTGAGCATCGCGATCGAGAGGGTCCTCGACGACGCCGAGACCCTCGCCCGTGCCCACATCGCGGAGATCCCCGACGGCCGGTACGAGTTCGAGGACTTCTGCGACGGCGACGGCATCGTCAACGAACCCTTCGCGATCCGGTGCGCCGTCGAGGTCCAGGGTTCCGACATCGCCATCGACTTCGACGGCACCTCACCGCAGACCCACGGGGGCATGAACATGGCCCTGTCCGTGTGCTACGCCGCCTGCGTCTACGCGATCAAGGCGCTCACCGACCCGGACAGTCCCGCGAACTCCGGGGCCTACCGCCCGATCACGGTGACCGCCCCGGAGGGCACCGTCGTCAACGTCAGCTATCCCGGCGCCGTCGTCGCCGGCAACCATGAGACGTCTGCCCGGGTTGCCGACTGTGTGACCGGGGCCCTCGCCGAGGCGCTGCCGGACAGGGTGGTCGCCGCCGGGGCCGGGAGCACCGGGGTCCTCGTCTTCGGCGGGCATGACGCCGACCGTGACTTCATCTGCGTCGAGATGCACGGTGCGGGCCAAGGTGGGGGAGCCGGCGCCGACGGGGGGAACGCGCACCGCGTCAACATCGCCAACACCGGCAACACCCCCACCGAGGCGCTCGAACTCGAGTATCCGATGACCGTCATCGAGTACCGGATCACCGACGACGCCGGTGGGGCCGGGGAGTTCCGCGGCGGCTGCGGCATCCAGCGTCGGGTCCGGTTCAATGCACCGGGGTGGATCACGATCGTCGCCGAACGCGGCACCGTCGCCCCCTACGGGCTCTTCGGCGGTGGTCGTCCCGAACCGACGCAGGTCGTGCTCACCCGGGCCGACGGCACGGTCGAGGAGCTGCCGACGAAGACGGCGCCGCTGCTCGTCGCCGCCGGTGATGAGCTGTTCCTCAAATGCGCGGGCGGCGGCGGGTACGGGGATCCCGTGGACCGCACCGTCGAGGCGCTGCAGGCCGATGTCGACAACGGCTACGTGTCTCCGGATGCGGCGGCGACGATCTACGGAGCCGTCGTCCTCGAGGATGCCGGACGAGCGGATGGGAAGTGGGTGGTCTCCCGATGACCGACGACCAGCAGAATGCCGGTGACCAGGGGACGAACGCCGAGGCGATGCGGACCGTGCAGACGTACCTCGACGGGCTCTACGCCGGCGACGTCGACCTCCTCGGTGAGGCGTTCCATGAGAAGGCCAGGCTCTTCAGCGCGACCGAGGACGAGCTCGTCGCCCTCGACGTGCCCGCCTATCTGGCCATCGTCGCCGGTCGGCCGTCACCGGCCAGTCGCGGGGACGCCAGGGTCGATGAGATCGTCGAGGTCAGTCCCGCGGGACCGTCGACCGTCCACGTCCGGGTGCGCAACCGCTACCTGCCGAAGCAGTTCACCGACGACCTCGTCATCGTCGAGGACCGCGGCCGGTGGCAGATCGTCAGCAAGGTCTGGCACTACGACCTCATCTGAGGGCAGGCGCGAGCGCGCGGTCCGCACTACGTGCACCCCTGCGCTCGCCGCCGCCTCGCGGTGCTCGGGCTCTACTTCCCGAGCACCCCGTCGACGAGGATCCGGGCATCGTTCTGGACGGCACGGAGGTGGTCCTCGTCGCGCAGGGACTCGGCGTAGATCTTGTAGACGTCCTCGGTGCCCGACGGTCGCACGGCGAACCATGCGTTGTCCGTGGTCACCTTGAGCCCGCCGATCGGAGCGTCGTTGCCGGGTGCCGTGGTGAGCACCGAGGTGACGTCCTCCCCGCCGATCGTCGACGCGGTGACCTGCGAGGGTTCGAGGGCACCGAGGCGGGCCTTCTGCTCGCGGTTGGCCGGGGCGTCCTGGCGAGCGTAGGCGCTCGTGCCGAACTTCTCGGCAAGCTTCGCATAGCGCTGCGAGGGAGTCTGCCCGGTCTTCGCCGTCATCTCCGAGGCGAGGAGGGCGAGGATGATGCCGTCCTTGTCCGTCGACCACACCTTGCCGCCTCGGCGGAGGAAGGAGGCACCGGCGGATTCCTCACCGCCGAAGGCGAGCGTGGAGTCGAGGAGGCCGGGGACGAACCATTTGAAGCCGACGGGGACCTCGAAAAGGCTGCGGCCGTGGGCGGCGACGACGCGGTCGACGATCGAGGAGGTGACCAGGGTCTTGCCGATCGCGGCAGTGCTTGGCCAGTCGGGGCGGTTCTCGATGAGGTAGTCGATCGCGGCGGCGAGGTAGTGGTTGGGGTTCATCAGGCCCGCATCGGGGGTGACGATGCCGTGCCGGTCGGCGTCGGCGTCGTTGCCGGTGGCGATGTCGTAGTCGGCGCGGGAGGCGATGAGGCCGGCCATCGCGAACGGCGAGGAGCAGTCCATGCGGATGTTCTCGTCCCAGTCCAGGGTCATGAACGACCAGGTGGGGTCGAGCTCGGGGTGGACGACGGTGAGGTTGAGGTCGAAGTCCTCGGCGATCGCCGCCCAGTAGTCGACGCTCGCGCCGCCGAGCGGATCCGCGCCGATTTTCAGTCCCGAGTCGCGGATGAGGTCCATGTCGATGACCGAGGAGAGGTCGCCGACGTAGTTGGAGATGAAGTCGAAGTTCTCGGTGTTCTCGAGGTGGAAGGCCCGCTGGAAGCTCGTGCGCGGGATCTTCTCCCAACCCGCTTCGAGGTAGGCGTTGGCGCGGTCGGCGATCCACTTCGTCGCCTCGGTGCCGGCGGGGCCTCCGTGGGGCGGGTTGTATTTGATGCCGCCGTCGGCCGGAGGGTTGTGGCTGGGGGTGATGATGATGCCGTCGGCCTGCGCGTCGGTGACCGACTTCCCGGCGTTGAAGCCGAGGATCGCGTGGGAGACCGCCGGGGTCGGGGTGTAGCCGTCGCGTTCGTCGATGAGCGCGGGGACGCCGGCTGCAGCGAGGACCTCGAGAGCGGTGAGGAACGCCGGTTCGCTCAGGGCGTGGGTGTCACGGCCGAGGAAGATCGGCCCGCGCACTCCGTGGTCCTTGCGGTAGTCGACGATGGCCGCGGTGATCGCGGCGATGTGGGCTTCGTTGAACGCCCGGTGGAAGCTCGACCCGCGGTGTCCCGAGGTTCCGAAGCTCACGGCCTGGCCCGGGACCGAGGGGTCGGGGACGAGATCGTAGTAGGAGTCGAGGAGTGCGGGGACATCGATGAGGTCCCTGTCCTGGGCCAGCTGGCCGGCGCGAGTAGTCATATGCCTACCTTGCCAAACACTGCTGGCCGGTCACAGTCAGCGCACCCGAGTTCTTGCATCGTGGACGCAGGGGCCCACCTCGGACGAAAGGACTCAGGAGGTGGTCAGCGGGCATCCAGGGTGGAGGGGTCGGCCCCGGTCGTAAGCAGGGTCGGTCCCGGTCGTGTGCAGAGACGCGGGCTCAGGTCTACTTGACCCAGGGTTCCTGTCCGGTCTCCGAGACGATGGGCTTGCCGTTGTCGATGTTCCACGACCCCATGCCGCCTTCGACGTTGAACGCGTCGAACCCGTTCAAGTTCAGCCATGCCGTCGCGCGCAGCGAGCGACCGCCGGTGCGGCAGATGATGTACATGTCGTCGTCGAGCGGCAGATCGTCGAGGCGTTCGGGCAGTTCGCCGAGGGGAACATGGATCGCGCCCTCGATGTGCCCGGCCTCCCATTCGTCGTCCTCGCGCACGTCGATGATCGCGGCGCCGTCGGGGATCTCGGTCACGGTGACAGATGGTTCGCTCATGCCTCCCAGTCTAAGACCGTGCCCTGACGCTCGCATCGGCCCCATCCCCTCGCCGAGGCGGTCGTCCCGGGAGCCGGCCACTGCCGCCGCGTCGACGCTCAGTCCCGACCTGTGCCCGGCCACCAGTTGAAACAAGGACACTGTTCTTTTCTGCGTTCGCGTGTGAGAATGACGGCACCGCCGCGGTGCGACTCGTCCGCACTCCGGCGCAGGTCACCGGAACCCGTCTGCGAAGGGGAGCACCATGAGCCGCAATACGAATGAGTCCACCGGCGAGGAGAAGGCCCGCGACGTTGCGGCCGGCCTCGACCGTGCCGCCGAGAAGATCGCCGGCACCTCCGACATCGAGCAGGGAGCGAAGACCGGCTACACCGAGGCCGACGTCGAATCCCGCGCTCAGACCACGGCGACCGCCGAGGGCTTCACCCTCTACCGCAACCCCGACGGCTCGCACACCGCGATCGACGAATCCGCGACCGTCGGCTACGCGGCCGCGCCCCCGCAGCGCGAACCCACCGACCGGCGGCATCGCCGCGAGCAGCCCACCGAGGGCCTCGACCAGAAGGACGTCGTGCGGATCCTGCGCGACAGCAGGTACGTCATGCTCACCACCGCCCTGTCCGACGGCAAGTTGCTGGCCCACCCGATGGTGCCCCAGCAGGTCACCGACGATGCCGACGTGTGGTTCTTCATCGGCCTCGACGGCGACCAGGCGAGCGCCCTGCGGCAGAACCCGCACGTGAACATCGCCGTCTCCGAGGCGGGCAACTGGCTCTCGGTGGCCGGGATGGTCGAGTTCGTTGACAGCCAGGCCAAGGTCGACTACCTGTGGAACGACGAGGCGGCCGCCTGGTTCGACGGCGGCAAGGAGGACCCCAACCTCGGTCTCATCCGGGTCGTCGGCGACTCCGCCCAGCACTGGGGCCTCAAGGGCGGCAAGGTCGCCGGCATCGCGCAGATGATCAAGGCGAAGGTCACCGGTCAGCGCGCCGAGGGTAGCAGCCAGACGACCGAACTCTGAGGCAGCCCCTCGTTCAAGCCGGAGAGCACTTTTCGATCGTTCCTCGGGTCCAAAAGTGCTCTCCGGCTTGACCGAGAACGGTCTTCGTCTTCACAGGTCGAAGAACGTCGACAGCGGCACCGGCTGGGCGACCGGCCGCTCGAGAATCGGATCCGCGACGGCTGATACTACTTTCCGGTACGCGAAGCGCATCGCTTTTGTTGTGCGTTCATGACACTATTTGAGAATGACTTTTAGTGTTTCAGAGAGCTTGTCGACTGTGTTTTCCTACCTTGGGGATTGGCCATGGGCGACGTTGGCCGCGGTAGCCTCTGCAGGCTTCGCTGGGACGCAGATTGCCCTTACACGGCGCCAGACCGCCCGACGATCTGGGTCCGGACTTTCTGGACAATACTATGAACAAGCTAAAACGATTCCAGATGACTTTCAACCGGATGAACCCGGTCCCTGGTCCGACGCTCAGTTGGTCTTACGAATTGACAATGTTTTAAACGAACCATTTGTTTCAGTGATTGCGCTACTTCAATTAGCAGATGGTCGAACATTTCGGGCGTTCGCAGATTGGGTGCCACCAAACAGTGTGATGTACTGTTTAGTTGGAGATACTGACGAGCACGATTTTATCTCATTGAGAAGATCCAGCGTTGTTGAAATGACATACGTGGATAGTAGCGGGAAAGTGTGGCATCGTACCTCGACGGGAAGGCTTACGTCTGGATTCCACCCCTTAGTTCGCATTGCGTGGGGCGCTTATAGTAGGTTCCCTAGACTCGCGAAATGGTGGCCAAGAAAATTTTCTCCCCGAATGATTAATGGCAAGTTCAATTTTGCGGCTTCGTTTCGAGGCGTCGGGGATTTGTATTCGGATGACCCTCCATATAGCGGTGAATCATGGCATGTGTTTGAGGCTAGCCAAAGGACTGTCGAAGAGGACCTGGCATCAATTCCGCAGATCCAGTATGAACCCACCGAAAGTGAATGGAGAGATTGGGGCCCGGATGGCAAATGTAGGACGTCATAATTTCCGCCCAATGTAAGTAAATGACGCGGCGAAATGCCAGTCGACATTGTATTTTTCGTTTCTATGAGGGAGTTCGAGAGGTGAGAGGAAATTCATTTCAAATAGATAATTCTTGATCGTTAAAGTAAGATCTATTTTAGGGCGGTATTGCGCGTAGCTGGCTCGCTCTTGATTTTGGGTTACGCTCTTAGTGCAAAGTTCTGAAACGTACAATACCTGCGTTCGAATCGGGTGTTCTTAAACAGGAGCAATGTGAGCGAGAAACAAGATGAGACCAACTCACAGGTCGAAGAATGTCGACAGCGGCACCGGTTGCGCGACCGGCCGCTTCATCGTCTGCGCCAGTGAGGTCGTAGTCGCCTCGGGTGCGGCGGCGATCGCATTGTCGGCGTCCCCCGAACGGTTGGCATCGGGTGCAGCATCGCCGGAGACTCTTCGACCCGAAAGGCACGTCACCGCGAACCCGCACTCGCGTCCCTGACACCAGCCCATGCCCGCCTGCGTCATGTTCTTCTGCGCCCTGGCATCGGCGGCAGCCAACTCGTCGCGCGCCCGGACGATCTCCCCCGCCGACACCTCTTCGCACCGGCATACGATCGTCTCCTCCCCGAGGCGGCCCTGCCACCCAGCAGGCACCGGATGGGCCATGTGCATCGATGCGGCGAACGCCCGGTGGCGCGCGATCGTCGACCGTTCGGACCGCAGGGTCGGTCGCGGACGACCAGTCACCTCGGCGGCGGCGATAGCTCCGGCCGTACGACCTTCGGCGACCGCGAGGACGGCACCGCCGACCCCGGTGACCTCGCCGGCGAGGAGGAGTCCGGGCACCGATGACCGCTGGGCCCCATCGACGACGGCGACGAGCGACCCGTCGACGTCGACGCGTGTGCTCGCCCCGAGCGCGACCGGCAACTCGAGCTGCGGGGTGAACCCCCACCCGAGTCCGACCGCGTCGATGCCGTCGAGGATCCGTTCGGTGCCGGGCACCACCTCGCCGAGGCGGTCGATCCGTGCCGTGCGCACGGCCTCGACCCGGACCTCGCCGAGGATCTCCGTGACCACGGTCTGAGTCCGATACGGGATGCGCTCGCGGAGGAACGTCCACGCGTAGCTGGCACCTTCGACCGCCTTCTCCGGCACCCCGACGGCCGACCTCACGTGGGGAAGCCACCCGGTGAGGCGGGACGATTCGAGGACGGCGGCGACCTCACCGCCGAGCCGGACGACGGTGTCGGCGACGGGGAGGAGGAACGGGCCGGTGCCGGCGATGACGAAGCGCCTGCCGGGCAGCAGGCCGTTCTGCTTCGCGAATCCTTGGACGCCGCCCGCGGCCATGACCCCGGGCAGGTCCCAGCCGGGGATCGGGATCTGCCGGTCGTAGCCGCCGGTGGCGATGATGAGCCGAGTGGCTCGCACGACCGGGTCGAGGCTGCGTCCGGGGCCGTGGCTGGGCGCGAGGCGGAGGACGAACCCGCCGGTGTCGGCCGTGACCATCCACACCGAGGTCGAAGGCCGGAAGTCGATGACCCCCGTGGCGATGCTCGCATCGAATGCCGCCCGCAGCGCCAGATAGTCACCCCACCCGTGGTGGAGTCGGCCGTCGTCGCTCGCCGAGGCTTCGGTCCGGTGCCGCCAGAACTGACCTCCGGGTTGGACGGCAGAGTCGAAGACGACGATGCTCCTCGCCCCGCCTGCCGCTGCGGCATTCGCAGCCGCCAGGCCCGCGGGTCCGGCGCCGATGATCGCGATGTCGACGCTCATCGGTCGTTCCTGCCTTCTTCAGGGATAGTCCCGCCGCCAGCGTTGCTCGCTGGAGAAGCTTCGGCTGCCGGATGTTCTCCGCCCTCCCGCCGCTCTCCGGGAGCTCGGCTGCCTGCGCTGCGGATATCCATGCCCTCGGCGAGCGGGATCATGCAGGCGCGGTGTCCGGATTCGCCGTCGATGTCGACGAGGCAGTCGAAGCACACGCCGATGCCGCAGAAGAGCCCGCGCGGTCGGCCCGACCGGGTCGTCCGCCAGCCCGTGCGCCCCGAGGCGAGCAGGGCCGCGGCGACACTCGCTCCCGCCGGGGCGCTGATCGGCGAGCCGTCGAAGGACGCGGTCACCTCATCGCTCATGCCGACTCCTCCTTCGCCGAACCGTCGACCCACTCGAACCCGCTGTTACTCTCGACCCCGTCTAACTGCTCGACCCCGCCGAAGTTCTCGAACCTCTCCGGGGCGAAGGGTGCGAGGTCGAGATCGGTCTCGGCGCCGCTCATCGCCTGGGCGAGCAGCTTCCCTGTCCCGACCGACAGGCCGATGCCCGCGCCTTCGTGCCCGCACGCGTGCCAGAGCCCAGGCGCCCTTGGGTCGGGGCCGATGACGGGCAGATGGTCGATGCAGTACGGGCGGAACCCGTGATAGTACCGGAGGATGCGCGTGTTTGTGAGGAACGGGAAGAGTGCTGCGGCGTTGCGCGCGATCGCCCCGAGCGCCTCGGTGCTCACTCGCCCATCGAAGCCGACGCGCTCCCTGCTCGAGCCGATGAGGATCGTCCCACCCGGGGTGCCCTCGACGACGGGGCTCGACTGCAGGCCGTCGGCCGAGCTGCCGACGTTGTCGATGTACTCCGCGGCGTAGACCTTGTGTCCGATCATCGGCGGCAGGGGTTCGGTGACGAGGACGAAGCCGCGCCGAGGCAGCACGGCGAGGTCGACCCCGGCCAGGGCGGCGATCTCACTCGCCCACGTGCCCGCCGCATTGACGACATGGGCGGCGGAGAAGTCCCCGACCGGAGTCCGCACCCCGGTCACCCGGTCACCGGAGCGGAGCAGGTCGGTGACCGGGGCGCCGGTGACGACCCTGGCCCCGTGGTTTGAGGCGAGGGCGAGGAGATGGGAGGCGGCGAGCATCGGCTGGACCTGGGCGTCGTCGGGGTAGAACGCGGCGCCGAGTGCTGCCGGAGTGATGTGGGGTTCGGCCTCGCGCAGCTGAGCGGGATCGAGCGGAATCGCCTCGACCCCGAAGTCGCGTTGGGCGGTGGTGACCCGGTCGAGGGAGTTCAGGCTCGTCTCCCGGGAGGCGACGATGATGCCGCCCTTGGCTTCGAACTCCCAGAGGCCCGAGAACTCGGCGAGTTCACCCGTCCACAATCCCAGCGAGTACTGGGTGAGGGTGAGTTCGGGGCCGAGTTCCTTGTCGGAGACGAGGAGGTTGCCCTCGCAGCGCGACGAGGTGCCCGAGGCCGGGAGCCCGCGGTCGACGACCGTGACCCGCAGGCCCGCGAGGCTCGCGAAGTAGGCGACGGCGCAGCCGACGATGCCGGCGCCGATGACGAGAACGTCGCTGGTCCCGTCCGCACGCATCATGCCAGCCGCCTCATCCGTCACCCGCCCGGGCCGCTGCCGCGTCGTCCTCACCGGTCGCCCAGATCGAGCGGGCATGGCCGATGTGGGCGCGCAGGAGCGCCTCGGCGCCGGCCCCGTCGCGTTCGCGCAGCAGCCGGATGAGTTCGTGGTGCTCCTGCGCCGAGGCGACGAGCCTGCCCTCCCGGGCCAGGGCGGCGATCCCGTAGAGGCGGGTGCGCAGCCGCAGCGAGGTGGCGAGTTCGGTCAGCTGTGGATTGTCGGCGAAGGAGAGGACCCGGGCGTGGAAAGCGCGGTCCTGGGTGAGGTATTCGGTGAGGTCCTCCTCGGCGGCACCTCTGGCGCACGCATCGGCGAGGCGGGTGAGTTCCTCGCAGGCCTCCTCGGTGATGGCGGCGGCGACATCGTGCATGACGGGCGGTTCGATCAGGAGGCGGATCGCGGCGAGGTCGTCGAGGTCCTTCTCCGTCATCGTCGTCACCCGGAAGCCCTTGTTCTTCACGGTCTCGACGAGGCCTTCGCGGGAGAGGTCCATCATCGCCTCGCGCACCGGGGTTGCGGAGACGCCGAGCTGCTGGCCGAGGACGGGAGCGGAGACGAGCTGGCCTTCGGCGAGGTCGCCGGTGATGATCGCCGTGCGCAGGCGGGTGAGCACGGTCTCGCGGAGGTTCTGCGGGCGATCGAGGCGGGGGAGGTCCGGCACCGAGGCGTCCTTTCGTCGACTGCTTGACACGATACTCACAGGAGGAAGCCTGCCGGGAACGGGTCGGTCGGATCGAGGAAATACTGTGCGGTGCCCGTCACCCAGGCCCGTCCCGTCACGGTGGGGATGACCGCGGGTCGGCCGGCCACCGTGGTCTCCGCGATCAGCCGGCCGACGAAGCGGGAGCCGATATAGGACTCGTTGACGAAGTCGGTGTCCAGGGGCAGTTCGCCGCGGGCGTGCAGCTGCGCCATCCGTGCGCTCGTGCCCGTCCCGCACGGGGATCGGTCGAACCAGCCGGGATGGATCGCCATCGCATGCCGGGAGCGCTGGGCGTCCGAGCCAGGGGCGGCGAGGTAGACGTGGTGGCAGCCGCTGATGTCGGGGCGTTCGGGGTGGACCGGAGGGTCGGTCGCATTGATCGCGTCCATGATCGCCAGGCCCGCGGCCAGGAGGTCGTCCTTGTTGGACCGGTCCTCCCGGAACTCGATGCCGAGGTCGCCGGTGTCGACCATCGCGTAGAAGTTCCCACCGAACGCAAGATCAAAGGTAACAGTGCCCAGCTCGGGGACGTCCACCTCGGCGCCGGGGCGGTCGACGAAGGAGGGCACATTCGTGATCGTCACGGATTCGGCATGACCGTCGGTGACGGCCACCTCGGCGGTCACGAGCCCGGCCGGGGTGTCGAGGCGCACGGTCGTGATCGGTTCGCTCACCTCGACCATGCCGGTCTCGACGAGCACGGTGGCGACCCCGATCGTGCCGTGCCCGCACATCGGCAGGCATCCGGAGACCTCGATGTAGAGCACGCCCCAGTCGGCGTCGTCGCGGGTGGGTGGTTGGAGGATGGCCCCGGACATCGAGGAGTGGCCGCGGGGTTCGGTCATGAGCAGGGTGCGCAGGTCGTCGCGGTGGGCCATGAACCAGGTGCGGCGTTCGGCCATGGTCGACCCCGGCAGCACGCCCACCCCGCCGGTGATGACGCGGGTGGGCATGCCCTCGGTGTGCGAGTCGACGGCGTGGAAGACGCGGGACGTGCGCAAGGGGCCTCCTCGGTGAGCGCCGGGAACCGGTGACAGGCACCGGGACGTGGTCCTCGAATGATAGCCAGCGGAATCCTCAGACGGCGACGGGCTGGGTCTCGGTCGCGTAGCCCTTTGCGGCGGCGGCCTGCGTGTCGGCGACGATGCGGTCGACGAGCGGCTGAGCCAATGGCAGGCG
Organism: Brevibacterium metallidurans; assembly: GCF_037101285.1. NCBI lineage: Bacteria > Bacillati > Actinomycetota > Actinomycetes > Micrococcales > Brevibacteriaceae > Brevibacterium > Brevibacterium metallidurans. The sequence continues at coordinate 7,663 of NZ_BAAAAF010000011.1, read as the reverse complement.
CGGGGGACGGCAGATGCCGCCGCGCAGGCCGAGGACGTCCATCGAGAGCTTGATCGCCTGGACGAACTCGGTCTTCGAGTCCCAGCGCAGCAGCGAGTGGAGGTCGCGGTAGATCTCCTGGGCGCGGACGAGGTCGGCGACGTCAATGGAGGTGCACAGTTCGAAGAGTTCGATGCACGCCCGCGGGATCGCGTTCGGGTAGCCGGAGACCCAGCCGACGGCGCCGGCGAGCCCGACTTCGAGGACCGTGTCGTCGGTGCCGATGAGGATGTCGAGGTCGGGGGCGAGTTCCTTGATCTCGTAGATGCGGCGGGGGTCGCCGGAGAACTCCTTGACACCGACGACGTGGCCGGCGGCATGGATCTCGGCGATGAGTTCGGGGACGAGGTCGACCTTCGTGTCGATGGGGTTGTTGTAGGCGACGACGGGCAGGCCGACGGCGGCGACCCTCGCGTAGTGGTCCTTGACGATGGCGGCGTCGGCTCGGTAGGTGTTCGGGGGCAGCTGCATCACCGAGGTGGCCCCCGCCTCGGCGGCCTGCTCCGCCCAGCGCACCGACTGGAGGGCACCGTATGCGCCGGTGCCGGCCATGACGTGGAAGCCGGCTGGGCTGGCCTGAACGGCGGTGGAGATGACGCGGGCACGTTCGTCGTCGGAGAGCGTCTGGTATTCGCCGAGCGAGCCGTTGGGGGCGACACCGTCGCAGCCGTGGGCGGCCAGCCAGGCGACGTGGTCGGCGAAGGCGTCGTAGTCGACGGAGTAGTCGTCGGTGAATGGCAGGGCGGTGGCGACGATGACTCCGTGCCAGGGGGTGGTCGACATGAGTGTCCCTTTCGATCGGTCCGCATCTTCCTCGATGCTGTGTGACATGTTACTGTGCAATGGTACACACGGAAAGTGGCGTGTGTCACTCCCTGAAATGCCCGGACCATCCCCAGCCGATCGCAGGTGCCTCGCCGGGTGCCGATCCAGCACCCGGCGGGGCCCTCACCCCGGCCCCAACCACCATTCCCCATCACAGTCCCTATCAGCAGTCCCAGTCACCTGTCCCAGTCAGCAGTCCCAGTCACAAAGGAGTCGACGCATGGACGACCTGCTTGAGATCATCGGCACCATCAACACCGGCATCTGGAATCCCATGGCCTATATGGCCTTGGGCCTCGGTCTGCTCTACACCGTGTGGACCGGGGCCGTGCAGATCCGCCGGCTTCCCGACCTCGTCTCGATCCTCAAGGAGTCCGCGGGTGATGAGGAAGGCGGGATCTCGAGCTTCCAGGCGCTCGCCCTGACGCTCTCGAGCCGAGTCGGCGTCGGCAACATCGCCGGTGTGGCCACCGCGATCGCCGTCGCCGGTCCCGGAGCGCTGTTCTGGATGATCGTCATGGGCATCCTCGGCGGAGCCACGGCCTTCGCCGAGTCGACGCTGGCCCAGGTGTTCAAACGCCGGGTTGACGGTGAGTTCCGCGGCGGCATCCCCTACTACATCGAACGCGGGCTGGGGCAGAAGTGGTTGGCCGTCATCGCGGCCGGCGCCACGGTGATCCTCTACGCCGTGCTCGCCCCGGGTGTGCAGAGCTTCAACATCGCCAACAGCGCGAACGTCGCCTTCGGGGCGCCCGAATGGGTGACCGGCCTCATCGTCGCCGTCGTCTTCGGGATCATCGTCATCGGCGGGACGAAGCGGATCACGGCCGTCGCGGACAAGGCCGTGCCGTTCATGGCCGCCGGCTACATCCTCCTCGCGATCGTCGTCATCTGCGTCAACCTCGACAAGGTGCCCGCGGTCATCGCGCTCGTCTTCTCCTCGGCGTTCGGCGTCAACGAGGTCTTCGGCGGTATCGTCGGTGCGGCCGTCGCCTGGGGTGTGCGGCGGGCCGTGTTCTCCAACGTCGCCGGTGTCGGTGAGGGCAGCTACGCCTCGGCGGCGGCATCGGTGTCCCACCCGGCCAAGCAGGGCATCGTCCAGGCGTTCTCGATCTATGTCGACACGGTGCTGGTGTGCTCGGCGACGGGGATCATGATCCTCATGACCGACAGCTACAACGTCGTCACCGAGGCGGGACGGACCCTCGTGGAGAACCTCCCCGGCCTCGAGCCCGGCACTGAGAACACCCAGATCGCCCTCGACTCGGTCTTCCCCGGCTTCGGGTCGGTCTTCGTGGCACTCTCCCTCTTCCTCTTCGCGTTCACGACGCTCATCGCGTTCAACTACATCTCCACCTCGGCGGCGGCGTACCTCTTCAAGGGAACCGCACTGGCCGTGATCACCCGCATCATCCAGGGGCTCATGGTCGTCATCGCGTTCCTCTCCGCGATCCTGCCCGCGGACCTCATCTGGGGCATCGGCGACATCGGCTACGGGTCGTTGGGGTGGATCAACATGGTCTGCCTCGTCTTCCTCGCCCCGCTGGTGGCGAAGGTGCTGCGCGACTACACGGCGCAGAAGCGGATGGGCCTCGATCCCGTGTTCGACCCGGTCAAGCTCGGCATCCGCGGCGCCGACGCGTGGACAGGCGAGAACCCGCCCGCCGCCGTCGCCGTGGCCCAGGCGAACAATGCGCGGCTGCAGGGGAGCGGGGCGGACGCGCGCTTTTGATGCTCAATTGAGCTTATTCGGTCAGCTGGGCAGGCCATACTCGTCAGTTCCGCCCAGATCCACGGCATCCTCGAGTACCGCCTGAACTCGATCTTCGAGGTCGAGATTCCCTTGGGCGCCGAGCTCATTCATGTAAGCATCAGCCTGAGCTGCAAGCGCCTTGTCTGACGTCGACATCGCGTTAGCAATCACCACAGGCACTGCATAGCTATTCAGGTCAAACAAGGATTGGCCGTCTTCGCTGTGTGCGCTGAGCAATAGTTTTAGGACGGCCAGCGCAGCTGATGGATTTGTTGTCGACGCCTGCGCCAGCTCCTTTCCGATCCTGCAGCTCTTGGTCGTAATGCTAGGTTCAACCTCGATTACGTAATGCAAATGCGGTAGCCACCACTCTGACGAGAACGAACTGCTCTTCGCCAGCCAAAAAATGCCTTCGAGCTCCTTAATGCTTTCGGGGTGCTTCCGCGTGAGGGCTGTCCGTTCGTCCCAGAGGGTTATGAAGCGATCGCAAATCGTTTCGTCAACCGTCGTTGAGCCGTGGAATTTACGGGCGATTATAGTCAGTGCGGCACCGCGAACAGCGGGATTCGTTTTGCTGAAAAATGATTCAAATACGGGGTCGGTTTCGTCGATATGCCCGTAAACAAACGCGTCTATGACCCATTCGCCGATCCTCGTTAACGGGTCAGTTGTGGTTTTCCATCCAGCCGCAAGCGAATCACCGACGTCAATCGCTGCAAGCATCGCTGGAGTTAGCAGGTCGTACATCGAACCGTTGTAATAGTGAATCGCCAAGGCTGTCGTCAGGGTGATCTGCTGCTCCACGGAAATGCCGTCTCGAGTGCCGACCAGGTCATCCAGATGAGTCTTGATCCAATTCGGGGCTGCATTGAGAAGCGATCCAAAGCCTGCGCCCAACACTGCTCTACCAGCACCGTGTACGTCTGATCGCAATAATTCCCGTTCGATGGCTTTAAGGGCTTGGTCTCGGCTGTGAGCATTCTCGGATCTGGTGGCGGTGACGATTAACGCTCGAACTGTACTTGGCCACCGCCAATTCAGGGACATGGTGAACGGGTCCCATCCTGAGTCTTCGCGCCTGAACGAAGCGTAGTCCTGCCAGGCATTTTCGTCATCCGACTGATCAATCAGAATCTGCGCAAGTATTTCGCGGTATGCAACCGGGGCGACAAGTGTTCCTCGCCTATTAAGAATTTCCTCTATCAGGCCAATCGCGGCACCTTTCGCGCCCCCAAAGTCCTTATCATCATCCATGTCGCCGCCTTCAACGGGAAACGCTGAGGCAAGCGGGTGACTCAACACGTACTCTGCCAGTTCGACAACTTGTGGCCAGTCGAGTTCGATGTCGGCTTTGGTTGCGGCCTGCCACCCGCGCAAGATCGCGCGCAAGTATGTAGGTCTCAGTTGCTTCCCCAGCTGGGGCACGCCCTTGAGTGCAAGCGGATGGGTCGTGAGAAGACTTGAAAGCTCCCTGCCTTGACCCTCATGAGTTGGCTCAGGTCCCCATCCGTCTCCTTCATCGTGCCAATTGGCAAGGTGAGCGACGAGTTCCGCAGGAGCCAACGTTGCCATTTCATCGTGATGCGTATGTGGGTTCGGTCCGGTCCAACTTGTGATCCGACCTACCGGTTCAAGGGGGTCGTGGATCGCGCCGCTAGCGTGGTCGAGTTTCGCGAGATCTTCGCGCAGGTCTGCTGGCAGCGCCTCGTGACCAATTGCAGAGAGCCATCGGTGACGGGTTCGCTGAGCCGTAGCCTGAATGTTGTTGTTCCACTGCTGATCAGTGCAACCCTTCGGACGCGGTAGGTGCTCACTCATCCAGGCAATGTCAGCCTCGAATGCCCGTGTGAGGAACGGTGTCACCACTGAAGTCGAAGACGCATCGGCACGAACCGCAGCTTGCGCGAGTCGCGCGTACTCCACCCGTAGACACTCGTCGTATGACTCTTGATCGTCCATCAACCGCCGCGTTACGTTCAAAATCGCCTTGGCATCCCCACCGGCATCGAGCTCTTGACGAATCGCCTCTGCTAACACAAACATGGCGATCTTCCTCAACAACTTAACGTTAGTACTTAGCAAAACACCGATGGTTTCTTCAGGCTCGCTGCGAACGGTCGCAAGCGCAAGATCACGGACGGCATCGATTAGTGCGTCCTCCTGGCCGTCCGAATAGTCGTCGCGCTCGGCAATCGAAGACCGGATCATTGCACTGGAGTCCTGATCATTCGAAGAGTGTTCGGACGACTTGACAAATGCTGTCAGCCATCCAGCGAGAGCTCTGAGCGCTGTCTCGTGAAGAGCGAGAACCATCCGAGGCAATTCTTCTTCAAACCAGTACTCCTCCGGGAGCAGTACCGGATTATGAAAGTTCTCGGGGTCGTTATCTGGTTGAGGCTCGAACAATTTATTCGCTAGCCAACGACCAAGTTGCGGTTGACCGTTTTTGAGCAAATTTACAGCAAACGACACGAGCGACCGAGGCTCAGTTCTCCACCCGAATCCAGATTGTGCCCATGTCCGCAGAAGAGGCTCTAGGCGAACGCTTGATTTGGCAGGAATCTGAGAACCGATTTCTATAACGGCACGGCGAACCCAGACGTTGTTGCTCTCTTGCAGTCCAAGCACCACATCTACAACGTCGTCTGGCGCTTGTGGGGCGATCCGAGTCAGGTAAGACAGTTCGGGCCAGTACGCATCTCGCAAGCGTTCGGGGCTCATGTAGCGTTCGGGGCTCATGTGTTGCAGATCCGGCGGGTGCGCAAACGCTTGCTGGTCCGAGAGTGGGCGAACCCAAAATGGGTTCTCGAGGCCTTCGTAGAACACTCTCCGAAGCTGGTATGTCGGGATCTTAAGCAACGCCGCGCGCACGCGATCGGGAGTGGGAACCGAATAGCAGCCGCCTGTTTCTGTCTTCACCGCGTTGATCTCGGCGAGCAGGTCGTCGATGGAATGACGGGTAGCGAAGAACGCCGTAATAACTCCGTCGATGAGCTCCTCAAAGACGCCGAGGTGTTCCCGTATCTCGTCGTTGGTGGGCAGTTCGTTGTCGGAGACATCTTGCTCGTGCAGGTGAGCCCACTTCACGAAGTAACGACGAGACTCCATCCAGTGTGAGACCGCAACGTTGCTCGCATTGTCGTCGTCCGTGATCAGCGAAGCCACGTCGTCCCTGATGCGACGTTTCTCGCTGATCGCGGCCTTGAACAGTTTGGCCATGGCATCGGCCACTTCTTGAGGTACGGGAACCGGACCACCTTCACGGTCCAGTTCCATCTCTGGGTGCCTAGCGAGTAGATCTGGAAGGTCTTTGATTAGGTCGCCCGAGGATGGCTTGCTCTTGGGAGCAGGCGGTTGACCCATCGAAGCAAGCACCCGATTCATAACTTCCCTCATGCAATGACCGATGAAAGCGACGCGCGTACGCGCGCCCGGAACTCGAAGGTGTCCGCTTAGCAACATCAGTGCTGTTCGATATAGATCGGCCAGCTCTGGGCGCTTCATCTGCAACGAGGCCAGGATTCTCTGCTGCCTGTCGTCCATGTATTCTTCGGGCCCTACCATTGACTTCCGCTCCCGTAAAACTAGATCAAGCTTCCATAGCGATTGCCGGAGTGAAACCCATATTCGCTCGTCGAAAGGTGATGAGTGGCTTTGGACTGTAACGAAAAAGCTACTTCTTCGAGCGTGCTTAGCCGACGGTGATGTTTGAGTAGGTACGGCTGGGCAGGGTCCGGCCGCAGATGCCAGACATGATCATTGCACCGGGTGTGAGCTGCGCTGCTCCTCTTGAGCACGTGTAAAGCGATCCGGTGGGACTGGCACCATGTGTTGGTGGGGCTATCGTGTCTCTGAGCTGTCAACACGATTGGGACCGACTGGAAGTTGCTTCAAGGTAGTCGCGTTGGTGTTTGATCCGCGTCTCGGAATTGAGGAGGGACGCGAATGCGATGCGATCCGCGCCCTCCCTGATGCTGATCTTGCGTCCGAAACTCCGGCTCCACCTGTTTGGCCAGAAGGATGATACTGTGACGCCTGTTGCCACCGCGAGGACGGGAACTGCTGCCGCGGGAACGCTTGAAAGTAGGAGCAGCACAACGATGATAGCGGCGGCTAAGTAGACCGCGCAGATGACCCAGTAGCCGCTGGCCCGATTCACACGGTCAGAACCAGTCTTGATACTCACGAGTCCGAGAGCGCACCCGATGGCGAGAATCGCGGTAAGAGCGGTGAAAACAAAAGCGACGCGGGCGTACCACTCCCACGGTTGGCCGAAACCTTTGCTGGTGATCGTAATGAGCGAACCAACCAAAGAGAACAGGAAAATATTGAAAACGACGATGCGGACGCCGTGCTTCCGGCGTTTCACTTGGAGTTTAGCGAGGTTCTCGCCGGTGATTGTCAGTGAACGCTTCAACGAGTCGAGCTTCTCCGCCGGGGCGAAGACGATCAGGGCACCAAGCAGTGTCGCGACTACGAGGAGAAATGCAAACACGGGAACGAGGACGAACAGCGCGCCAGCTAGAGAAGGATCATTTACACAGGCGATCCCAATGATTGCGAATGCAGGAACAAGAGCACCCGTAAGAAGCTCGGCGGTGAATCCGAGGAAGCGCTGCGTCGGGAGAGCTAGCGGATTCCTCCCGGACTGCGAGGTCAAGACGACGCCATAGAACGCTAAGAAGATCGCAGCGTACGCGGTCAACCCAGTGCCAATGTGGTTAAGAGCAGCGGCACCAGCGACGGAAGCACGACTCAAGACCTCCTGATCATCTACCTGAGTTATCGGGGTGGCGAGCAGGGCGGCGGTTAGAATCAACGATGCTGAGCTGAAGATTGCAATCTCGAGAATCGCTTTGCGGAGCGGTCGACTTTGAACGGCGCTGTAGTCAGCTTCCATGACTGACATCGTAATTTGAGGCACTGACGTAGAGAATGTTAAGGACGGGAGTCCGGTGTGACCCCGGCCCTGACTGCCCCACTCGCGTGGTGTCTTTCTCGTGATCTGTCCACCGACTCTCGTCATGACCCCCCAGCCGGACGGGA
>NZ_BAAAAF010000010.1:0-139919 GCF_037101285.1 Brevibacterium metallidurans | reverse complement strand
CAACGGCCGACTCGAACACCTCCGCGGCTCCGCCCTCGGCTTCCGCAACCTCACCCACTACATCGCCCGATCTCTACTCGAGGCCGGCGGATTCAGACCCCGACTACACCCTCAACTGCGATGAGCCGATTTACCCGGTGGTAATCCGTGAAGACAGGCTCTATTCAAGCTACCGAACTCAGACTTCTCACAAGAACTGTTTGACGGACTCGGATATTCCCCATTTCGTCGATCCTGAATAGCGGGACGGACCGAATCGGGCATTTGCGTCGCAAACAGCACACCGCGGGGCCGACGATCACATCGTCGACCCCGCGGTGGTCTCTTTCGGTTCGTGCGCGCTGCGCCGCCTGTTCAGCGGCGTCGGCTCACATACCTTTTCAGTTGCCGGCGGCTTCGTATGCCTGCACGATCTCCTGCGGAATGCGTCCGCGGTCACCGAGCTGGTAACCGTTCTCCTGTGCCCATTCGCGAATCTTGGCGGTATCGCGCTTGGGTCCGGAATTCGACGATCCTCCGCGGCGTCCGCGCGAGCCCGGGTTGGCTACGCGGCGTGCCTTGGCGATGTACGGGGCAAAGGTCTCACGCAGCTCTTCGGCATTCTTCGTCGAGAGCTCGAGTTCATATGTGCCCTGGTCGAGGCTGAAGCGAACGGTTTCCGCTGCTTCCGAGCCGTCGAAATCATCCGTGAGGACGAGTCGCATCTCCCGTGCCATGTTCACCCTTTTCGTGTTCAGAAGACTTTACGGGTGTAAGCATAACATCTGATTCCGCTTTATCGTCCAATTCCGTGTTATCTCTCTCGGAGATTTCGTGCTCGGAATAGAATTTCTCGATCTGCTCCCGTTCCCGACGATCTGCGCGGACAATGTTGCGCATCACGTACCAGAACAGCAATCCCACGCATATCGAGGGAAGCAGGGCTTTGATGAGGTCGAGCACGGGCTCAGCCTTCCTCTCGGGATTCCGAATTCGCTGCGGCGATCGGTTTGGTGAAGGGGAAGAGAATCGTTTCTCGAATGCCCAACCCGGTCAGGGCCATGAGCAGGCGGTCGAGGCCCATCCCCATTCCGCCCGTCGGAGGCATTCCGTGCTCCATCGCGGTGAGGTACTCCTCGTCGAGGCCCATCGCCTCATCGTCGCCGCGGGCGGCGTCGGCGGCCTGGGCTTCGAAGCGCTCCCGCTGGATGACGGGGTCGACGAGCTCCGAGTAGCCGGTGGCGAGTTCGAAGCCGCGCACGTAGAGGTCCCACTTCTCGACGACGCCGGGCTTGTCACGGTGTTCGCGCACGAGCGGTGAGGTGTCGACGGGGAAGTCGGTGACGAAGGTCGGGGCCCAGAGCTTGTCCTTGTAGAAGTGCTCCCACAGCTCTTCGACGTATTTGCCGTGCGAGCGGAAGACTCCGCCGAGGTCGACGTCGTTGTCCGCAGCGATCTGCTCGAGTTCGGCGATCCCGGTCAGCGGGGTGACCTCGACGCCGGACTCGGCCGAGAGGGTCTCGTACATGCTCACGACCGGCCAGTCCCCGCCGAAGTCGTATTCGCTGCCGTCGTCGAGGGTGACGAGCAGAGAGCCGGTCGCATCCTGGGCTGCGTTCTGAACGAGCGTCTTCGTCAGCTCCGCGATCGAATGGTAGTCGCCGTAGGACTGGTAGGCCTCGAGCATCGCGAACTCCGGCGAATGCGTCGAGTCCGCGCCCTCGTTGCGGAAGTTGCGGTTGATCTCGAAGACGTTCTCGATGCCGCCGACGATCGCGCGCTTGAGGAAGAGCTCGGGTGCGATGCGCAGGTACATGTCGATGTCGTAGGCGTTCATGTGGGTCTTGAACGGACGGGCCGCCGCTCCCCCGTGCATGACCTGGAGCATCGGGGTCTCGATCTCGATGAAGTCCTGCGCGGCGAAGGTGCGACGCAGCGAGGCCATCACCTCGGCGCGGGTGCGCATGGTCTCCCGCGCGGACTCCCGGGTGATGAGGTCGAGATAGCGCTGGCGCACACGGGTGTCCTCGGCGAGTTCGGTGTGCAGGCCCGGCAGGGGGCGCAGCGCCTTCGAGGCCATCTCCCATGCGTCGGCGAGCACGGAGAGCTCGCCGCGCTTGGACTTGATGACCCGACCGTGGAGGAAGACGAAGTCGCCGAGGTCGACATCGGACTTGAAGTCCGCGAGTCGGTCCTCGCCGACCTCGCGCAGTGAGAGCATGCCCTGCAGGCGGGTGCCGTCACCGGACTGGAGGGTGACGAAGGCGAGCTTGCCAGTGGTGCGGACGAAGACGACGCGGCCGACGACGCCGACGACCTCGTCGGTCTCGTCTCCGGCTTCGAGATCGGGATGGGCTGCGTGCACCTGCGCGAGAGTGTGGGTGCGGGGCACGGAGACAGGGTAGGCCTCGGTGTCGGCGTCCAGCATCCGCTGCCGCTTGTCCTTCCGGATCCGGATCTGCTCCGGATCGAGGTGCTCCGGGGAGTTCTCAGCGGTTTCGGGGACGATCGACTCAGTTTCTGCCATGGGATCAAGGCTACCGCCAGCCGGGCCTGCGGGGGAATTCGTACGCCCGGACAGAGACCCCCGTCTCAGTCGGTCGCGGCCAGTCTCAGTCGCTCTCAGTCCAGGAGGGCGAGGATCTCCTGGGCCTGGGCTTCGGTGATCCGGCCCAGGGCCAGCGCCTTCGCCGTCGTCGACCGGGCGAGCGCGATGTAGCTGTTGCGCGTGGCCGGGCTGGACACGCTGAGGCTGTATTCGCTCAGGGCGGCCAGGTGGGCGGCCAGCGTCCCGACGTCACCGCGGCTGACGGGACCGGTGAGCGCCTTCGCCCCGTTCTGCAGGGTGTTGGCGACACTCGCGTCGACGAGCGCGGTGAGCACGCGGGATGGGTCGTCGACGCCGGCTTCGGTGAGCATGTCGAGGGCTTCGGAGATGATCGTGATCGAGTGGTTCGAGGCGTGCGTGATCGCGGCGTGGTAGAGCGGCCGGTCGGCCTCGGCGATCTCGATCGGCTCGGCGCCCATCTCGACGACGAGGGCCTCCCCGACCGGGCGGATCGGTCCGGGCGCGGTGACGGCGACCGTGGCCTGCCGCAGTCGCGGCAGGTCGAGGGCGGTGCCGGTGAACGACAGGGACGGGTGCAGGGCGATGGGCAGGGCGCCGAGGCCGGTGGCCGGTTCGAGGATGTCGGTGCCGTAGCGTCCGGCCAGGTGGATGACGATCTGCCCGGGGTGGATGCGTCCCAAGGCTGCGAGTCCGGCCACGAGGGAGCCGATCTCGTCGTCGGGCACGGCGAGGAGGAGGAGTTCGGCGCGTTCGGCGATCGTCTCCGGTGGGAGGACCGGCACCCCGGGCAGCATCTCCTCGGCCCTCGCCAGGCTCGCCGCCGAGGTGGCGCTGACTCCGATGATCGCGTGCCCGGCCGCACGCCAGGCCGCACCGACGACGGCACCGGCCTTGCCTGCGCCGATGATGCCGATCCCCAGACGGGGCGCCTCGGGTGTGCTCATGACTCGATCCCCGTTCCCGCCCGACGCTGTTCGTCGTAGCGCTGCCGGGCGAGACGGGTGCGCTCGGCGTGCTCATCGAAGAAGCGGCGGGCAGCCTCGGCGCCCTGATGGGTGACCTGGGGCTTGATGGGTCCCGCAGTGGAGTGCACGGCGACGGAGGCGAGTCCGAGGGCGCGCTGCACGGGTCCCTGCCGGTACTCCATCGACTGCACGCGTTCGTGCGGGACGAAGTCGACGCGGCGTTCGATCCGGCCCAGGCGCAGGACGAGGAGGGACTCGGTCAGGGCAAAGGCGCGGCGCTTCCACACGAGCGGGTCGATGACGCGGGAGGACCGCGGCTGCGGATGGAACGCAGCCTCCGCGCGGGCTGCCTCGGGGTCGGGTGAGTCGGAGGCGTACATCGCGGAGAGGATGAGGCTGCGGGCGCTCACCCCGTCCTCGGCCGCCGGCTGCGGCAGGGCGAGGCCGATCATCGTCAGCGCCTGGTCGATGTCCCCGACGGGCAGGAGCAGGTTCGACTCCCCCGCGTCGCCCGCGCTGGCGATGTTGAATTCGGCGGTCCACCATCCGGGACGACGCCACAGCAGCGGCTGATGGAGGCACACGGCCTGCACCCGGTCGAGCGGGATGACCTTGCGCGAGGTGGAGACGAGGCCGTGGCTGACGGCGAGGCCCGAGTCGGTGAGGCGGACGACGAAGTTCGCGTTCTCGAGGTTCTTGCGCACCGCGGCGAACGAGGCGATGCCCGCGGGCAGGACGCCGAACAGCATCGGCACCGCTGCCTCGCGCAGCCCGGAGACGAAGAGGACGATCGCTGCGATGATGACGGCGAGGAAGACGAGGACGCCGATGAGGAAGTCGGTCTTGAGCATCGAGGCGATGATGACCCGGTGGACGGGCACGCGGATGATCTCGCCCTCCTGGCTCAGCTTCGGGGCGACACCGTAGGGGGCGAGCATGTCCGTCAGGCTCTCCTCCGCCTCGCCGAGGGCGTCCCCGGCGAGCGTGCTCAGCCTCTTGCTCAGGCGCACCCCGATGCTGTCACCGGCGCGTTCGGGTGCGGAGAGGTCGAGGGTCTGCTCCTCGACGGTCGTCTCCTCCGGTTCCGGTGCCTCCCCGCCGAGGCGGTCCTCGATGGCCTGGCCACCGGGAGTCGGGCTGCCGGTTCCCTGCTTGACCTCCCGGACGGCTGCGAGGAGTTCGTCGCGCAGGGCGTCGGCCTTCCTCCGGCTCAGGTACTTCAGCGACACGTTCGAGCCCTTGCCGCCGGCGACGTCGAAGACGAGTTCGGCGAGGCCGAGGAGCCTCGGCAGCAGCTTCTGCTGGAGGTCGATGGACTGGACGCGGTCGAGGCGGGCCTTGCGCATCTTCTTCGCCAGCAACCCCGAGCGGGCGTAGATCGCCTCGGCGTCGACGCGGTAGCCCATGACCCGCCACGCGAGCCAGCTGTAGAGGGCGCCGAGGGCGATGATGAGGAGGAGTCCGCCGATGACGGCGAGGACGACGAGCCGGTGGGAGCCGAGCCATGCGGCGAACGAGAGGTCGACGCTGTCGCCGGTGGCGAGATCGCTGATCGCCTGTTGGATGAAGTTCTGCGCCGCATAGCCGCCGGCGACGATGATGACGACGATGATGCCGAAGCTGTCGAGGACGGGCGTGAGCGGGTTGACGCGGTGCCAGTCCTCGGCGGCGGTCGCCTCGGCGGGGATCTGAGGATCGGAGGCCACGGTCACAGACCTGCCAGGTTCGCCTGACCGAGACCGGCGAGGCTGTCGCGGAGGCGGTCGGCATCGGCGCGGGGCAGGCCGGGGATGGTGGCATCGGTGGCCGCCGAGGCGGTGTGGAGTTTGACGGTGGCCAGGCCGAACATGCGGTCGATGGGACCGGAGTCGACGTCGACGAACTGGAGGCGGCCGTAGGGGACGACGGTGGTGCGGCGGAAGAGGATGCCGCGACGGATGAGGAGGTCGTCGTCGCGTTCGGCATAGCCGATGACCTTCGCCTGCCGGTAGAGGATGACGAGGTAGACGACCGCCCAGGCGAGGATCGCAGCCCAGGCCAGGTGCAGCCACCACTGGGAGGGGAAGAGCACCGCAAGGACGATGCCTGCGGCGATGAGCGGGAGGAAGAAGAGCAGGGAGGCGACGGTCTCCTTGCGCCAGTACTTCGGGCTGACGCGGGTGTAGACGATGTCGTTCATGCGGCTTCGGCTCCTGAAGGGTCGTCGGGTGGGAGCATGCAGAATCCTTCGACGATGATGCCGACGATCATCAGGGCCGCCGCCGCGGCTGCCGCGAGCAGCATGCCCGCAGCGAGGTCGTCGCGGATGCCGGGGGCGGAGAGGAAGTAGTACCCGGCGTTGCCGAGGTACCAGCCGGCCAATCCAGCGCCGGTCAGGGCGCTGGTCTTGGCCATCACGGCGACACGGGCGGCCTGCAGGGGGTCGATCTCCCTGGTCCGGTCGCCGTCGTTCCACCGTTTGATCGGGTAGCCGAGGACGAGGAGGACGACTGCGAGGATGAGCATGCCGATGATCGCGAACCACGGCTGACCGGGCAGGGCGAAGCCCTGGGACTCCAGCAGCACGTCGACGAGCACGCCGAGCAGGGTGCCGGCCACCGCCCAGATGACGAGTGTGCCCGAGGTGGTTCTCTGCATGCTCCCAGTCTTGCAGATCGGGGGCGCTCGTGCAGGTCAGACGCGGTCGATGGCCTGATCGGCCACTGCCGCGAGGGCCTCGGCGATCGGGCGCGGTCCCTCCGGGGTGGTGACGACGGTGTCCGGGGCGATCTCGGCCCACGGGGCGAGGACGAAGGCCCGCTCGTGGGCGCGCGGGTGCGGCAGGGTGAGCTCCGGGGTGTCGCTGACCTGATCGACGCCGTCTGCCGTGAAGGCGATGAGGTCGATGTCGAGGGTCCGGGGTCCCCAGCGCAGCTCCCGGGTGCGTCCGCACGCGAGCTCGATGCCCTGGCACACGGCGAGCAGCTGGGCCGGCGGCAGGGTGGTCTCGACGAGGACGCCGAGGTTGTGGAAGTCGTCCTGGTCGACCCCGCCCCACGGTGCGGTGCGGTAGAGGGAGGAGCGGGCGCGCACGCTGATGCGCGGATGCCGCTCGAGGGCGGCGACCGCCTCGTCGAGGGTGGCCGCGGCATCGCCGAGGTTCGCCCCGAGGGACAGGTAGGCCACCGCGGGCTGCCCCGACTCCCCCACGCCGGCTGGTGCCGGGGTGCTGCGGGCGCGTTCGACGGTGACCGAGACGTCGGAGAACGTGCGGGCGATGGGGGCGCTGGGTTTGTGGACGACGACCTCGACATGGTCGGTCAGGCTCAGGCAGTGGTCGGCGATCGCCTCGGCGAGGGTTTCGATGAGGTCGAAGGTGGTGCCCTCGATGATGGCCGCGACGTCCTCGGCGAGCTCCCCGTAGTGGATGGTCTCGGCGATGTCGTCGGTCGCGGCGGCTCTCGCCGTCGAGGTGTGGAGGACGACATCGACGACGAAGTCCTGGCCCTCACGCTTCTCGAACTCGAAGACCCCGTGGTTGCCGCGCACCCGCAGTCCGCGCAGTTCGATCCGGTCCGGGCGCCCGGTCATCGCAGGCTCCACGGTGAGGGGCCGGGGCCTGAGTGGTCGGCGATGGATTCGGCGACCCGGCACGCCAGCACCGAGGCGGCCGGATCGTGGACGCGCACCGCCCACGCTCCCGCCTGCGCGGCGAACGCGGAGATCACTGCCGTGGCTTCGTCCTTCTCGTGCTCCCCGGCCTGACCGGGATCCTCCGGTGAGACGAGGGAGGCGATGAAGCGCTTGCGGCTCGCGGCGACGAGGAGGCGCTGCGGGAACACGGTGAACGCGTGGAGGCCGGCGAGGAGCTGCCAGTTGTGCTCGGCGTTCTTCGAGAACCCCAGGCCCGGGTCGACGATGATGTCGGCGGGGTCGACGCCGGCGGACACGGCGACGTCGATGCGATCACCCAACTCGGCGATCACCTCGGCGACGACATCGTCGTAGTGGAACGTCTCATCGGCCCGGTCGAGGTAGCCGCGCCAGTGCATGAGGACGATCGGGACGCGCGTCTGCGCGGCGACGGAGAGCATGCCGGGATCCGAGAGTCCCGCGGAGACGTCGTTGATGATGTGGGCACCCGCGTCGATGGCCGCGGCGGCGACGCTTGCCCGCATCGTGTCGACGCTGATGAGGGCGCCTGCGCCGGCGAGCTCACGGACGACGGGGACGACGCGGCGCAGCTCCTCGGCTTCGTCGACCCTGACCGCTCCCGGTCGGGTCGATTCGCCGCCGATGTCGATGATGTCGGCGCCGGCAGCACGCAGCTCGAGGCCGTGGGCGATGGCGGCGGACTGGTCGAACCAGCGGCCGCCGTCGGAGAAGGAGTCGGGCGTGACGTTGAGGACGCCCATGATCTGCGTGGGCACGGTTCAGCCCCGGAGGATGAGGCTCATCGCTTCGGCCCGGGACGCGGGTTCGCGCAGCTGGCCCCGCACCGCCGAGGTGATCGTCGAGGCACCGGGCTTGCGGACTCCGCGCATCGTCATGCACAGGTGCTCGGCCTCGACGACGACGATCGCGCCCTGCGGTTCGAGGTAGCGGACGAGGGCATCGGCGATCTGGCTCGTCAGCCGCTCCTGCACCTGCGGACGCCGGGCGTAGATCTCGACGAGGCGGGCGAGCTTCGACAGGCCTGTGACCTTGCCGTTCTTCGACGGGATGTAGCCGACGTGGGCAACACCGTGGAAGGGCACGAGGTGGTGTTCGCACATCGAGTAGAGGTCGATGTCGCGCACGAGGACCATCTCCTCGTGGCTGATGTCGAAGGTCACGGAGAGGATCTCGGCCGGGTCGTGGTGGAGTCCGGCGAAGATCTCCTCATACGCCCGGGCGACCCGGGCCGGGGTCTCCTGCAGGCCTTCGCGGTCGGGGTCCTCGCCGACGGCGAAGAGGATCTCACGCACGGCGGCGGCGATGCGTGCGTGGTCGATCGCGGGCTTCTCCTCAGCGTCCTCGCCGAGGTCGCTGAACACGTAGTCGGTCATCAGCGGCTCCCTGGGTCATCGGTGGGCAGTCCCGAACTGGGTCCGGACGGACCGGTGGGTCCGTTCGGGTCGACCGGGCCCGGCGGGTTGTGCGGCACATCGGGACCATGGGTGCCCGAGGGACCGGAGCCGGGAATGTCCGTCGTGTCCGGACCGGGGCCGCCCATATGGCCGCCGTCGCCGCGGTTGCCGACGGGGGCGGGCGGGACAATGGGTCCGCGGTCGGAGACGGGACGCTCGTCGTTGGCCAGCCACACTTCGCGGCGGGGGCGCTTGACGACGGCGGCGAAGATCGCCTCGAGCGCCGCCTGGTCGAGGGTCTCGCGTTCGAGGAGCTGGTAGGCCAGGGAGTCGAGGACGTCGCGGTTGTGGGTGAGCACCCAGTAGGCGTCGGCGTGGGCGGTGTCGATGAGTTCGCGCACCTCGGCGTCGATCGCCGAGAGCGTCGAGTCCCCGTATTCGTCGCCGGCGCCGTAGCCGCGGCCGGCGAACGGCTCGGACTGGTCGTCGCCGATCTTGACCATGCCGAGCTTCTCGCTCATCCCGTACTGGGTGACCATCTTCCGGGCGATGTTCGTCGCCTTCTCGATGTCGTTGCTCGCCCCCGTCGTCGGGTCGTGGAAGACGACCTCCTCGGCGACGCGCCCGCCCATCGCGTAGGCGAGCTGGTCGAGGAGTTCGTTGCGGGTGGTCGAGTACTTGTCCTCACTGGGCAGGACCATCGTGTAGCCCAGGGCGCGGCCGCGCGGGAGGATCGTCACCTTCGTCACCGGGTCGGTGTCGTTCATCGCCGCCGCCACGAGAGCGTGACCGCCCTCATGGTAGGCGGTGACGAGGCGCTCCTTGTCGTTCATCAGGCGAGTCCGCTTCTGGGGGCCTGCGATGACACGGTCGATCGCCTCGTCGAGGATGCGGTTGTCGATGACCTTCGCGTTCTCGCGGGCCGTGAGCAGGGCCGCCTCGTTGAGGACGTTGGCGAGGTCGGCGCCGGAGAAGCCGGGGGTGCGCTTGGCGATCTGTCCGAGGTCGACGTCGGGGGCGAGCGGTTTGCCCTCGGCGTGGACTTCGAGGATCTTCTTCCGGCCCTTCATGTCCGGCGCCTCGACGGGGATCTGCCGGTCGAAGCGGCCGGGACGCAGCAGTGCCGGGTCGAGGACGTCGGGACGGTTGGTCGCGGCGATGAGGATGACGTTGGTCTTGACGTCGAAGCCGTCCATCTCGACGAGCAGCTGGTTGAGCGTCTGCTCGCGCTCGTCGTGGCCGCCGCCCATGCCGGCGCCGCGCTGGCGGCCGACGGCGTCGATCTCGTCGATGAAGATGATGCAGGGCGCGTTCGCCTTGGCCTGTTCGAAGAGGTCGCGCACCCGGGAGGCGCCGACGCCGACGTACATCTCGACGAAGTCGGAGCCGGAGATCGAATAGAACGGCACTCCCGCCTCGCCGGCCACGGCCTTCGCGAGCAGGGTCTTTCCCGTGCCGGGCTGACCGTAGAGGAGCACGCCCTTGGGGATCTTCGCGCCCACGGCCTTGAACTTCTCCGGTTCGGCGAGGAACTCCTTGATCTCCTCGAGCTCCTCGAGGGCCTCGTCGACCCCGGCGACGTCCTTGAACGTGACGTCGGGGTTCTCCTTGTTGACGAGCTTCGCCTTCGACTTGCCGAAGTTCATCATCTTCCCGCCGCTCATCTGCGAGATGAGGAACCAGAAGACGACGAAGATGATGACGAACGGGATGAGGGTGCCCAGCAGCGACATCAGCCAGCTCTGCTGCGGCACCTCGTCGGTGTAGCCCTGCGTCGGGTTCGACTCGGCCACGGCCTTGACGACCTCGTCGCCGCGCGGTTCGACGTAGTAGAACTGGACCTTCTTGCCGAAGTCCTGGCCGTCGATCGACAGGTCGTCCTTGAGGGTGAGATCGACCCGCTGGTCGCGGTCGACGATCTTGACCTGCTCGACCTTGTCGTCGGCGAGGAGTTTGAGTCCCTGCTCCGTGTCGATCTGGCTGAAGCCGGCACGGCTGAAGAGCAGCGCTCCGATCGACACCACCAGCAGCGCCATGACGATCCAGATCAGGGGACCCTTCGTCGCCTTGTTGAGCAGGGGTCGTCGCTTGTTGGACTCGGCCATAGGTCCTCTCAGGAGTTCAGTCTCGACAGCCCGTTGAGGCCGCCGCAGCGGCCTGGGAGCATCCCCCACAGCCTAGTACGTACCGATGACATAGCGGGAATCCGCACGCTTTTGTTCCCCACCCGGCTCTTCTCTGAGCGAACGTCCGGCCAGCGCTCAGCTGTAGACGTGCTGGGCCAGGGTCGCAACGAACGGGACGTTGCGGTACTTCTCCGCATAGTCGAGGCCGTAGCCGATGACGAACTCGTTGGGCACGTCGAAGCCGACGTACCTGACGTCGATGTCGACCTTGACCGCTTCGGGCTTGCGCAGCATCGTGCAGATCTCGACGTCGGCGGCACCGCGCGAGCGGAGGTTCTGGACGAGCCAGGACAAGGTGAGCCCGGAGTCGATGATGTCTTCGACGATGAGCACGTGGCGTCCGGTGAGGTCGGTGTCGAGGTCCTTGAGGATGCGCACGACGCCGGAGGACTTCGTGCCCGAACCGTATGAGGACACGGCCATCCAGTCCATCGTCACCGGGGAGTGAAGGGCACGGGCGAGATCGGCCATGACCATGACCGCTCCCTTGAGGACGCCGACGAGGAGGATGTCCTTGTCCTTGTAGTCCTCATCGATGGCGGCTGCCAGTTCAACGAGTCGGGCGGCTATCTGTTCTTCCGAGACGAGCACTTCTTCGATGTCTGTGCCGAGATCGTTGATGTCCACTGCGGTCGATTCTCCTCATATGGGGCGGGTGTGTCTCCATTATGGGTGACGGACCTCCCGCCGAGCCACCCGCGCTCCCCCAGTGAGGATCTCAGCGCTCACCCCGCCTCGGCGAGTTCGTCGTCGACGGTGCCGGGTGCGGCCGAGAGGTACCCGGTGAGCCCCATGAGCGCGGAGACGACGATGAGGAGGAGCAGCGGCGGCGCCCACGATCCGCTCACCCCGAGCAGGGCGCCGACGGCGAGCGGACCGAGGGCGGCGAGGATGTAGCCGGTGGACTGGACGAACGCGGAGGTCCGCGCCGTGATCGAGACCTCGCGGGTGCGGCTGGTGATGAGGGCGAGCGCGGCGGGGAAGGCGAAGCCGCCGTAGGAGAGCAGGACCGCCCAGAGCACGGGGGCGCTCGCGGGGGCCAGCAGCAGTCCGAGGTAGCCGGCGACGGCGCTGACGGAGAAGGAGACGAGGAAGAAGCGGGGCGCGAGTCCGCGCATGATGATCTGCGGGGCGAGGAAGCCGCCGGGCAGTCCGCCGAGGGTGACGATCGTGAGCATGACGCCGGCGGCGACAGGGTCGAGTCCGGCGTCGCGGTAGATCTGCGGCAGCCACCCGAACTGGACGTAGGCGTTGACGGACTGGAGGCCGAAGAACATCGCCATGTACTTCGCCTTCGCCGTCGAATGGATGTGCCGCCTCGGCGCGGGTGCCTGCTGCGGGTCACGGGACGGTCGTGGCAGCACGGGCACGGAGCCGGCGGCGCGCAGCACGATCCACGACGCCAATGCCGCGAGCGGGACGAGGACCCACGCGCCGAGGCCGACCCGCCAGTCGTCGAAGTGCTCGGCGAGCGGGGCGGTGAGGAAGGCGGGGACCATCGCGCCGAGGCCGAGGGAGACGGTGAAGGTCGTCGCGCCGAGGTGGGTGCGGTGCGGGAAGCGGGTCTTGACGAAGACGGGGAGGATGACGTTGCCGAGCGACATTCCGGCCAGGGCGGTGACCGTGAGGGCGGAGAAGGCCAGGGAGGAGTCGACGAGGACGCGGGCGCCGATGCCCACGGCGATGAGCGCGCAGGAGAGGGCGAGTGAGGCGAAGAGGCCGGCCCGGCGCAGCAGGGGCACGGCGAGGAAGCCGCAGCCGGCGAAGATCAGTCCGGGCAGGGCGGTGAGCAGGCCCGTCTGCCATTCGGCGAGGCCGAAGGCGGCCTGCACCTCGGCGAGCACGGGGCCCAAGGAGGAGGCCGCGGGGCGCAGGGACGAGGCGATGAGGATGAGGCAGACGAGCGCGAGGACGTCGAGCCCAGGACCCGTGCGCGGATTCTCGGTCCCAGGGGTGGTGGTCATGCGCTCATCCTCTCAGTCGTCTCCCGGCCGCCGCTTCGCCGTCCGCGGCGGGGTCCGCGGCAGGTTCCGGGGCGGCGCCTGGCGTGGTGGCCGGGGTCGTGTTCGACGCGGTGTCCGCCGCGGTGCCCGGAGTGGTGTCCGGCGGCCCGTTCCGGTCGACCGCACAATGGTATACCATCGGGAGCGGGGCGGTGACCATCCGTGCCCGCCCCTTCGACCACCGTTGCCCACAGGAAGCGCAGATCGCCGATGACGACCACCTTTGCCGATGTCCGGATCTTTCCCCGCCGCCCCGACGAGTCGGCCGTCGACGTCGTCGTCGACGAGGGCCGCATCACCGCGATCACACTGGCAGGAGCCGATCGTTCGGGTGGTGCGGGGTCTGGCGAGGCGGGGTCGGGCACTGCCCCTGCCGGCGAGGTCGTCGAGGGACGAGGGCGAGTCCTCATGCCCGGCCTCGGCGACGTCCACGCCCACCTCGATTCGAACCGACTGGGCCAGACCTTCCGTCCGCACACCGCCGACGGCACCCTGCACGGCTACATCATGAATGACCGGGCGAACTGGCGCAGCGGGGAGCGTTCGGTGCGCGACCAGGCGAGCTTCGCGATCGCCGCGATCATCGCCTCGGGCGGGGTGCGGATCCGCTCGCATGCCCAGGTCGACGCCGACACGGGCCTCGAACGGTTCGCAGGCGTCCGGGATGCCCTGGCCGCCCACAACGACGTCCTCGACTCGCAGATCGTCGCGTTCCCGCAGGCGGGGATCGTGCGCGAGCGGGGTGTCAAGGACCTCCTCGATGCGGCCCTGAGCGAAGGTGCCGATCTCGTCGGCGGCCTCGACCCGCTCCAGTACGACCGGGACCCGAAGACCCACCTCGACATCGTCTTCGACCTCGCCGAGAAGCACGGCGCCGGGGTCGACATCCACCTCCACGAAGGCGGGACTGCGGGGGTGTATTCGTTCGAGGAGATCGCGCACCGGACCACGGCGCTCGGCCTGCAGGGGAAGGTGACGATCTCCCATGCTTTCGCCCTGAACACGAACCCCGAACCGGTGGTTCGAGGCCTAGCGGAGCTCCTCGCCGAGGCGGGCATCTCCGTGACGACGGTGGCCCCGCAGAAGGGGTGCCTGCCGCAGGACATCCTCGGCGAGCAGCGGGTGGCGATCGGCCTCGGCGAGGACGGACAGCGGGACTACTGGAGTCCGTACGGCGACGGCGATCTGCTGCGCCGGACCTGGCAGTTGGCGTTCACCAACGGCTTCCGCCGTGACGAAGACATCGAGCACTGTCTCGACATCGCCTCGCGCGGAGGCGCGCAGGTCATGGCCGGAGCCCGCCCCGAGCACACCGCGCTGGTCGAGGATGCGAGGTTCGGCCTCGGTGTCGGCGCACCGGCGGACTTCATGCTCCTCGATGCCGACACCGTCACCTCGGCGATCATGGACTGCCCCGTCGACCGGGACGTGTTCAAGGCCGGTCGCCTCGTCGCCTCCGGCGGAAAGCTGCTCGGCGGAGTGCGGTAAGCGCGGTCACAGCGCTGCGGTGCGGGCCGGGAGCGGCATTGCGGCGTTGCGGGCTCGGCGTTGCGGGCTGGGCGTTGCGGCCGCACAGGGGCGGAGTTGCGGGCATCTGCGGCGGACACCGGGTTACTCCTGCCGGAGGCGCCGAAT
This sequence comes from Brevibacterium metallidurans, assembly GCF_037101285.1. Classification (NCBI taxonomy): domain Bacteria; kingdom Bacillati; phylum Actinomycetota; class Actinomycetes; order Micrococcales; family Brevibacteriaceae; genus Brevibacterium; species Brevibacterium metallidurans. The sequence continues at coordinate 125,534 of NZ_BAAAAF010000010.1, read as the reverse complement.
CCGAACGGCACCTTGAGCCGCTCAAACCACCCGTGGAAGGGTAGGAATTGCTGCTCGATGTAGGCGCTGCCGAGCTGCGGGTGGTGGGTGGAGCTGCGGGTGATTTGTGAAGCCCAGGGTGGTGTGTGCCGCCCAGGGTGGTGTGTGAGCCGCCGGGGTGCTTCGGCTGGAGGCGCCGAATCCGAACGGCACCTTCAGCCGCTCAAACCACCCGTAGAAGGGTAGGACGTGCTGCTCGATGTAGGCAGTGCAGAGCTGAGGGTGGTGTGTGGCGCGGCGGGTGGTGTGTGGCGCGGCGGGTGGTGTGTGCCGCCCAAGGTGGCGTGTGAGCCTCCGGGTTGTTGAGAGACTTGCGCCTCCGCAGAGTTGCCGTGGAGCCACCGGGTTGCGCTGGGCGTCTGGGCACCCGAGCGTTCGGGGCTCAGGGGCGCCGGGACTTGGCGGCGGGGCCGAAGCGGACGCTGCCGTGTGAGACGGCGACCTCGGTGTCGCCGGGAAGCGAGAGCCGACCGTTCACGTTCGCCCTGATGAGGGCCGTGAGTTCGGCGATCCGCGCGGCACCGAACGCCTGCGCGGGCACGTCCAGCGAGACGAGCCATACTCGCAGCACCCTGGTGAGGATCGCATCCTCCAGCTCGCCGAGGCGCTCGACCGGAATCTCGGACCGACCGCTGACCTCGGCGACGGCTGCAGCGGCGGACTCGTCGAGGAAGTCCGCATCGGCACGGCAGAGCTGGGCGGTGCGCGCGAGGTTGTCGGTCACCGGCTGGCCGAGATCAGTCTCGAGGGAGGTGAGCAGCGACCGGACCCGCACCCTGGCATACGCCCGATCGGCATTCATCGGGTCATCCCAGACCGTGATGCGCTGTGCCGTACACGATGCCTCGGTCGTGGCCCGATCGATGTCGAGCAGCGGTCGCAGCACCGAGCCCGTGCGCACCGCCATCCCTGCCAGCGACCGCGTCCCCGAACCGCGCAGCAGCCCGAGCAGCACGGTCTCGGCCTGGTCGCTGCGCGTGTGCGCGGTGACGATCCACTCGGCGTCGACCCGTGCCCGCACCGCCTCGAGGGCCGAATACCTGGCGTCCCGCGCTCCCGCTTCGAGGCCTTCAGGACCGGCGGCGACGTCGACCCGCACCGCCTCTGCGGGCACACCCCACGACTCCGCGGTCGCCACCACCTCGGCGGCCACCTCGGCGGATCCAGGTTGGAGACCATGATCGACGGTCACGGCGAACGCTTCGACCTCGCCGCGTCGGTGGAGGAAGGCGCACGCGTGGAGCAGAGCCATCGAATCCGCTCCCCCGGAGACGGCGACGACGATGCGCGAAACGGCGCGAGCCGCGCCGCCAGCACCGGTGCCGCCCTTCCCCAGTCCGGCGCGCACGGCATTGCGGATCGCCCCGCTCGCCGGATCGAGCGTCGGCCGCCGACCGGACCGCGCGGATCCAGCCGGCCCAGCAGACCCGACAGACCCGGCCGCCTCAGCGGCCTCTGCCGACCCAGCGGTCTGTGCCGCCTCGGCGGACTGTGCGGACTCAGCCACGACTCACCCGTGGACGCGGTCGAGCCAGAGTCGCGGCGCGTGGATCTCCGCACTCGTCGGCAGGTTCTCCGGGCGGTCCCAGACGGCGCCGAAGCCGGTCTGTCCCACCTCACGGCGGATCTCGCGGACGAACTTCGCCCCGTCCCGGTACTGTGCGAGCTTGAGGTCCATGCCGAGCAGGTTCGAGAGGAACCCGCCCTGACCGGCGTCGCGACGAGCCTCGAACCGACGGCGCAGCTTGCCCACACTCGGGATGACGCCGAGGCCCACTTCGTCCATGACGACATCGGCGTGGCCCTCGAGGAGGCTGAGGATCGCCGAGGCGTCGGTGAGCGCCGCCCGCATCCCCTCGTTGCGGATGAGGTCGACCATGCTCGCCTGCCCGCGGATAATCCGTCCGAGCACGGCGAAGACCTCCGCGATCGTCGAGAGCCCGGGCGCCTGGAGCGGAGTGGCGACGACCTGCGAGAGGAGGCTGCGCATGTGCTCGCGCAGCCACGGGGCGGTCGCGAACTGGACCTGGTGCGTGGCCTCATGCAGCGCCACCCACATGCGGAAGTCCTTGGGGGTGACCTTCATGGCCTCCTCGGCGATGAGGATCGAGGGGGCGACGAACATCAGCCGACCGGTCTCTCGGGCGAAGGGATCGAACTGCCCGAGCACGCGTGTCGAGAGGAGGGAGAGGACGCCTGCGACCTCGGCGGCAGCTGCCCGACGCGAGGCCGGTCCCGGTTCGGCGGGCAGGGCCGAGACATCGACCATGCCGTTGAGGGATTCGGCGTTGGCCTTGATCCAGCCCACCTGGTCGAGGACGAGCACCGAGCCCGCGGCCAGCCGAGCACGGACCTCGTCGGATCGGTCCTGGTCGAGGAGGAACGCGTCGACGACGAGGTCCTGCGCGGTGAGCGCGTCCTCCTTCATCTCGTGGACGAGCGCCTCGAGCTCACCGGCGGGCGGCGGCTTCGCGGCGGAGACGACTTCCCTGGCCGTGCGGACGGCGAACCTCTCGTCGACGATCATCGGCAGCCGCAGTCGGAGAGGGCGGAGACGACGTCGTCGACGGTCTTGCGGGCTTCGAGGATCTTGCCCTTGTCGACGCCGTCGATCTGGACGCTGAAGACGAGGTAGCGGCCGTCGGCGTCGAGGACTCCCCCGGCCAGCGAGGTCACCGTCGACAGCGTCCCCGTCTTCGCATGGACGACGCCGGCGGCGTTGGGGTCGGCCGCGAACCGGTCGGTGAGCGTGCCTGTGAGTCCGCCGACGGGGAAGTAGGAGATGAGGCTCGAGAGCGAATCCTTCGCAACGACCGAGGCCTGGAGGACCGTGGTGAGGTCGTGCGGGCTGATCCGGTTGCCGTAGTCGAGTCCGGAGGTGTCGTTGAGCTTCGTCTGTCCGAGGTCGACCGAGTCCTCGAGGGCGGCGATGACGCCCTTCGGGCCGTTCTCGAGGCTGCCGGGCATGCCCTGCGCGATCGCGACCTCGTTGCCGAGCACCTCGGCGACGACGTTGTCGCTGTGGACGAGGGCGTATTCGACGATCTCGGAGATCGTCGCGGACTCGACAGAGGCCAAGGGCTGCGCGACCCGATCGGACCCGGCCGTCTCCGAAGGCCCGGCGGTACCGGAAGGCTGCGCCGTCCCCGAGGGCTGCGCGGACGCGGTGGGTTTCACGGCCTGCTCGGGTGCCGCGGTGACCGTGATCCCGGCGGCTTCGAGTTCGGTCCGGAAGGCGGTCAGCGCCACCTCGGCGGGTCTGTCGCTGCGTCCCCGCCATGCGTTCTTCGGGTCTCCGACGTACCCGCTGTCGATCATCAACGGCTGGATCGGGGAGATGATGCCCTTGGCGATGTCCGCGCGCTCCCAGCCGGGGTTGAAGTCGCTGCCCGGGTAGCGGCTCGTGTCGAGGCCCACCGCGACCTCGGTCGTCCCCCGCTCCTTGAGTGCGTCCGCCGTGTCCTGGGCCAGGGTCTTCAGCCCTGCATGGCCGTTGACGGCGCCCGGTTGGGACTCCCCGGCACCGAGCAGGGAGTCGCCGCCGCCGACGAGGGTGACCGTCTGCGTGCCCGGGTCGAACCGGGTCGTCGTCGACAGCCGCTGCTCTCCCCCGATCGCCAGCAACGCCGCCGAGGCGGTGAGCACCTTCGTCACCGAGGCGGGGGTGCGCGCCCGGTTCTCGTCCGTGGCGAAGAGCTTCTTGTCGGTCAGCCCGTCTCGGACTTCGACCCCGAAGCCCTTGACCTTCGATTCGCCGAGGATGCGTTCGATCTCCGTACCCGCGGCCGCCGGGATCGGGGCGGAGGCATCGAGCGCCGAGGCGGGGGCGGGCACGTCCTTGCCCCCAGCCTGCGGTGAGGGGACGGGATCGACGGGGATCTGCGGTTCGGTCGTGAGGAACCCCGGGACGACGTCGGCGGCGTCGGCGACGCCGTAGCCGAGAGCACCGGCGACGAGGACTCCCGCGGTGATGCCGGCGGCGATCCGACCGCGTCGGCGTCTGCTCCCGGGCTCGCGTGTGCGCGTGTCTGGGGTGGGGTTCAAACGCGGGCTCCCGTTCGTCTCGGAGGTGGGCCGTGCGCGGCCGAGCGGAGGAGGGCTGAGGATGTCTCGGCGGGCACTTGTAGGCTCTATCCTAGTGATGCCACCCTAACGCTTAAGGAGCACTATGGAACTCTTGGCCACCATCGAGATCCCCCGCGGTTCGCGCAACAAGTACGAAGTCGATCACGAGACCGGCCGGGTCAAGCTCGACCGCTACCTCTTCACCTCGATGCAGTACCCCGCGGACTACGGGTTCATCGAGGACACCCTCGGCAACGACGGCGACCCCCTCGATGTGCTCGTCCTGCTCACCGAGCCCCTGTTCCCGGGTGTGCTCGTCGACGTCCGCCCCATCGGCATGTTCCAGATGGAGGACGAAGCAGGCGGCGACGACAAGGTGCTCGCGGTTCCCGCCGGCGACCCGCGCTGGGAGAGCTACCAGGACATCGACGACGTCGACAAGTTCACCCTCGACGCGATCGAGCACTTCTTCACCCGCTACAAGGATCTCGAGCCGGGCAAGTTCGTCAAGGGTTCGAACTGGGTCGGCCGCGAAGCCGCCGAAGCCGAGGTCACCGCCTCGATCGACCGCTTCAAGGCCGAAGGACACTGATCAGCCGACACTGATCTGCACGCACCGCTCAGCGCCCGGCGCTGACCTCATCGACCGCCTCGACGATCATGTCGGGGCGGTCGATCATCATCAGGTGCCGCGAGTCGCGGATCTCGTGCCGCACGAGATCGGCGAAGGAATCGGCGAGGATGGCCGAGCGCCGAGTTCCCGGCAGGGGCGGGGCGAGCAGCGCCGAGGTGCGGGCGCGGACCGGATCGGTGCGCCGCCGCAGGGACTGCAGGTCCGCGGCCTGACTGCGGTAGCTCAGCCACTCCGCGATCGAGGCCTTGAGCGTGTCGGGGTCGGTGTACGGGTCCTTGAACGCTTCGGGGTCGAGCACCCGCCCCGACCCCGTCTGACGGAGGAAGCCCTGGTGGGAGAGCCAGGAGACGAATTCGCCGATCTCCTCCCGACTGACCAATGCCCCGATGATCGGCAGCCAGGTCGCCAGTGAGAACCTCCCGGCCGGCCCCCGGAACCGGTAGTCCTCGATCGAAGGGTCGACGAGGACGATTCCTGCGACCCTGCCCGGGTGGAGCCTCGCGAACGCCTCCGCCCGGAACGAGGCCATCGAATGCGCGACGATGACGACCCGCGGGTGACCCTCGATCGCGCGCTCCATCGCGGCGAGCTCCCCGGCGAGGTCCGGCAGCGTGCCCGGCCAGGGTGTGTCGGCGAAGCCGGGTCGGTCGATCGCGATGACGTCACGGTCGGGCATCTGCTCGATGACGGGAAGCCAGCCGGCGGCGGCCAGCGCGCAGCCGTTGAGGAAGAGGACGGGATCCGGGCTGTGACCGGGAACCGTGTCCTTCTCCCCCGCCGAGGCGGTCGCCGGCCTCCGATAGACGGTGAAGCCGTCGACGGTCGACCGAGACCAGCGGGCGAGCGAGTCAGGCATCCGCGCTCCCCCGGTCGACAGCGGCACCGCGGTCCGCCTCGGCGCCCCGATCGTCGGCGCCCCGGTCGACTGCGCCCCGGTCGACGGCGGCACCTCTGTCCATGACGGCGATGAAGCCCAGGTGCGCGGCCCAGGCTGCCAGCACGAGCACCCCGAGGGCCTGGATGTAGCCCTGCCCGGCCCGCCACGTCATCTCGATGATCACCGAGCCGATGTTGGCGACGATGAGGACGCCGAGCACGGCGAGGACGCCGCGGCCGTACGCGGTGCCCAGGCTGCCGCGGCGTCGCAGCGCGATGACCGCGATGACGAGGCTCGCCATGGCGCCGATGGCGACGATCGAGGAGGCGATCGCGTGGAGGAGGAAATCGGGTCGCAGCGGATTCGCCGTGTACTCCGCGTAGCACACCGGGTCGAAGGTCTGCGTGCACGGCAGGGCCGCGATGGAGTCCCCGATCGTCGCGAGCCCCGCCACCCCGATCGCCACGGCCAGCGGCATCGCCGCGCGCCCGAAGCGGGGCCGCCATCCCCGCACCCCGAGGATCGCGATGAGCACCATGAGGCTGCCGGCGAGCGCATCACCCGAACGGAAGAGCCACGAGTACGGCTGATCGGCGGCAGCGAGCTCCGAGACGTAGCCGGTGAGCGGGAACGGGTAGGGGCTGAGGAAGAGGAGCACCCACGAGTCGTAGGAGAGGAGCACTCCGGCAGCGAGCAGGATTGCGAAGGTGCGGCGCATCTGTGTCCGTTCGTCCCGTCTCAGTGGCCCTTGGGCTTGGCCAGGGGGAAGGTGATCGTCGAGCGGATCGTCTGCTCGGTGAGCAGCATGACGAGCCGGTCGAGTCCCATGCCCATGCCGCCGGCCGGCGGCATGCCGTATTCGAGGGCGCGGAGGAAGTCCTCGTCGAGCTGCATCGCCTCGGGATCGCCGCCGGCCGCGGCCAGCGACTGCGCGGTGAGGCGTTCGCGCTGGAGGACGGGATCGACGAGCTCGGAGTACGCGGTGCCCAACTCGGAGCCGAAGATGATGAGGTCCCACTTCTCCGCGAGCATCGGGTCCTCCCGGTGCTGGCGGGTCAGCGGCGAGGTCTCGGCCGGGAAGTCCGTGTAGAACGTCGGGGCCACCGTCGACTCCTCGGCGACCTCCTCGTAGATCTCCTGGAGCAGCATCCCCCAGCCCCACTTCGGGTTGACGGTCATGCCCACCCGGGTCGCGATCGCGCGCAGCTCCTCGACCGAGGTGGCCGTCGTCACCTCGTCCCCGATCTTCTCCGAGACGATGTCGGTCAGGGAGACCGTGCGCCATTCGTCGGCGAGGTCGATCTCGTGTTCGACGCCGTCGACGGTGCCGCGCACGACCGTGGTGCCCAGGGCCGCCTCGGCGGCATTGATGACCATCGTGCGGGTGAGTTCGCGCATCGTGTTGTAGTCCCCGCCGGCCTGGTAGGCCTCGAGCATCGAGAACTCGGGGTTGTGGGTGGCGTCGACACCTTCGTTGCGGAAGTTCCGGCCCATCTCGAAGACCCGGTCGAAACCGCCGACGAGGAGGCGCTTGAGGTAGAGCTCGGGAGCGATGCGCAGGTAGAGGTCGAGGTTGTAGGCGTTGATGTGGGTGAGGAACGGGCGCGCGTTCGCACCCCCGTGCACGGTCTGGAGGATCGGCGTCTCGACCTCGAGGAAGCCGCGGGACTGGAGGGTCTCGCGGATCGTGCGGAACGTGTTCGAGCGGATGACCATGAGGTCGCGCTGGCCGGTGTTCATCGTGAAGTCGAGGTAGCGCTGACGCACCTTCGCCTCCGGATCGGTCAGGCCCTGATGGAGGCTCGGCCACGGCTGCAGGGACTTCGCGGACATCGTCCACGAGGTGACGAGGAACGAGGGCGTGCCGGTGCGGGAGGTGCCTTCGCGCCCGGTCACGGAGATGCGGTCGCCGCGGGAGACCCACGACCTCAGCTGCCGCATCGACTCCTCACCGAGGACCTCGCGTTCGCACACGAGCTGCGTGTCGCTGCCCTGGGAGCGCACGTCGAGGAAGACGACGCCGCCGTGGTCGCGGATGCCGAGCACCCGGCCGGCGAGCACGGTGCCCTTCGCGGCCGCGGGCGCCGCCTGCGCGGGATAGGGTTCGACCCCGGATTCGAGCATCGCCTCACGCACGCCGAGGCGGTGCCTGACCTGGTCGGAGACGCGCAGCGCCGGTTCGGCGGGCGCGGTGGTGCGGGTGATGCCGAGCAGCGGGGCCGCCTCGGCGGGGGTGTAGATCGGCTGGTCGTGGCTGCCCTTGGCGAAGATCCTCGGCGGATTGAGGAACCCTTCGGCGATGCTCACGGCCAGGCCGATGCGGGCGAGGTCGGAGCCCTCCGGGTAGCAGAGCATGCGGGGCACCCACTCGGGGTGGTACTTCTCGTTCGAGCGGTACAGGGATTCGAGCTGCCAGAACCGGGAGGCGAAGAGGAGGACGTTGCGCCACAGACGCTTCATCGGTCCCGCGCCGAGCTCCTTGCCCTGTTCGAAGGCCGAGCGGAAGACGGCGAAGTTGAGCGAGACCGCGGCGATGCCCACGTCCGGGGCCTCGCGCATGAGGCCGGCGACCATGAACTCGGTGACGCCGTTCTCCGCGAACGGGTGGCGGCGCATGAGGTCGAGGGAGGCTCCCGTCTCGCCCCAGGGCACGAAGCAGAGCAGGCCCGCGGTCTGTTCGGCCAGGGTTCCGGCGTCGGCGGGGAACAGCGCCTCGACGACGAGACCGTCGGCGTCGGCGGGATCCCCGAAGCGCCCGAGCGCCATGGAGAAGCCGCGCTCCGTGTCACCATCGCGCCATTCGTCGGCGAAGCGGCCGAGGCGTTCGAGATCCTCGGCGTCGATGTCGCCCTGCCGGCGGATGCGGATCGTGTAGCCGAGCCCGGTGAGTTTGGCGACGGCGCGCTGGACCTCGGGCAGCGCCGAGAGGGTGAAGTCCTTGGTCAGGAGCACCGCCTCGTCGCCGACGTGGAGGACCTTGAGTCCGGCGTCATGGTAGGCCTGCGCACCCTGCTTCGAGGCCGCGAGCACCGCGGGCACCCATCCGTAGGACTCGGCGAACGCGACGAACTGGCGTGCCGCGGCCGGCCACTGCGAGGGCGGGCCGATCGGGTCGGAGGCGACGAGGCAGACGCCTGCCTGGACGCGGTAGGTGAGCACGCAGTCCTCGGCGAAGAACGCCGAGCGGTCGCGCCTGGTGGAGAAGTAGCCGAGGGAGTCGGAGGCGTGGTTGGCCAGTCCGACGCGGATCTGGCGCTCCTGGTCGATGTCGATGCGCTCGGAGTCCCGGGAGGAGCGCAGCAGGGTCCAGAAGGCGAGGATGATGCTCAGACCGGAGCCGAAGCCGAAGACCGTGAGCATCCAGCTCGATTCGGTGTTCTCCTTGAACCCGAAGAGCTCGGCGAGGATATCCCTGGCCTCGATCATCGTCAGTCCGCCGATGATGTACTGCGCGGTGAGGACGATGATGACCGTGAGGACGAGGCCGGCGATGAGGACCGCGATGGCCTTGAGGAAGCCGCGGGGCTGGGTCTTCGCGATGTACCACCTGCGGTAGACGAGGAGACCGATGATGCCGGCGATCGGCAGGACGAGACTCGTGGCGAGGTCCCAGCCGAGGATATCGGGTGAGACCAGGTAGGCGACGACGATGACGAGGCCGATGAGCGCGATGATGACGACGAGGAGGGCGAGGAGGATCCACCACGCCAAGCGCTTCCGGAAGCTCAGGGCCGCCGCGAGCAGGATGAGGATGACCGAGGAGACGAAGTCGATCGGGGTGACGGGGACGACCCACATCCAGAAGAACTCGAGCGCTCGGAACAGCCACGAGCCCTCGGGCGTGATGAGCTGGAGGAGCATGAGGAGGGCGAGGATGGTCAGAACTCGGGGCAGCCAGCGGACGAAGAACGGGGATCCGCCGGAGGTCGTGTGAGCGGGGGTGGGAGGCATAGGGAGAATCCCGTCATACAGGTCTGGGCCGTGTCTCCAGGTGACACAGGCGCAGACCCCTGAGACCGGTCGCACCCTGCTCGTCCTTTGCCGTATCAACTGAAACTGCCGCGCCGGACCACCTCCCGCAGCGGGGTCGCAGAGAGCGATTTCGACGCCCCGTTTCAGGTTAGGTGAGCCTAATGAGAAGTGTGAGCCAGGTTATGCGATTCTCGTGACATGAAACTCGACCATGTGTCCTTCGCCAGCGAACCAGACGGTTACACAGCAACCGCCGAGCGCATCTCGCAGCAGCTCGGAGTGGTTCCCTACGACGGCGGGGTGCATCCGCGTTTCGGTACCAGGAATCTCATTTTCCCGCTTGCCAACGGCCAGTACCTCGAAGTCGTCGAAGCCTTGGAGCACCCGGCCGCTCTCTCCACCCCCTTCGGTCAGGCCGTGCGGACGCGTTCCGAACTCGGCGGCGGCTGGATGGGCTGGTGCGTGTCCGTCGACGACCTCTCCGAGGTCGAGACCCGTCTCGAGCGCAAGGCCGTCGACGGCAACCGCACTCCGGAGTCGGGCGAGGAGCTCAGGTGGTTGCAGATCGGAGTCAAGGGGCTCATCGCCGACCCCCAGCTGCCGTTCTTCATCAAGTGGTCAGCCGATTCGTCCCAGCACCCCTCGTCGTACAAGACCAACGACGACGTCTCCATCGACACCCTGCAGATCGCGGGCGACCGCGACCGTCTGCGCGACTGGCTCGGCACCGATGATGCCAAGCCGATCCCGGAGATCCACATCGACTGGTCCGCACCCCACGGCGCTCCCGGCATCATGTCCGTGACGTTCGCGACCGAGAAGAACGGTCTCGTCACGATCTGAGGCTCTGCCTCGGCGGGATCTCAGCGGGTGTCGACGAGGGAGAGCACACCGGGGGCGAGGAAGCCGACGACGTCGATGAGGGTGTGCGCCCACACGATCGGCATGAGCCGGCGCGTGCGCAGGTAGAACCAGCCGAAGATGATGCCCATCGCGACGTTGCCGATGAACGGCCCGATCCCCTGGTACAGGTGGTAGCTGCCGCGGAAGAGCGCGAGGGCTGCGATGATCGTCCACGGCCCGTAGCCGAGCCGGCGCAGCCGCTCGGCCCCGAACCCGAAGATGAGGACCTCCTCGAGGACCCCGTTCTTCGCCGCCGAGAGCAGGAGGACGGGGATCGTCCACCAGTAGTCGCCGAGGTTGGCCGGCTGCACCTCGGCCGTGATCCCGAGTGCCCTGCCGCCCGCATAGACGCCGAGCGTGCCGATGCCGATGATCCCGAAGAGCAGCACCCCGTAGCCGAAGTCCCGCACGGGTCTGCCGTGGACGCCGAGGCGGCGGCTCAGCGGCTCCGGGTCGGGATCGCGGCTGAGCAGGTAGAGGGCGAGGGCAACGGGCACAAGGCTGAACCCGATGTCGAGGAGCTGGTAGACCAAGTCGAAGACCGGCCTCGGGTTGAGTGAGGTGTTGAGCTTCGCCTGCGCATCGCTGATCGGACCGCGGGTGACGATGTCGAGGAGTTTGACGACGGCGTAGACCGCCGACTGACCGAGGGAGAGGGCCGCGACGAGCCCGAGCTCGAACCACAGGCGCCGGCGCTCCCGCGGCTCGAGCTCGGTGTCCATGCTCATACTGTACGGCTCGCCCCGCTGGCCGCTCAGTGCTTCGGCTCGTCGGGTGACACGGAGCGGCCCGCGCCGTCGGCGCGCACGTTACCAGTGTCCGGTGCACCCGCGGCGTCGGTTCCCTCTGCAGCACTCACGCCGGCAGCACCCGCGTTCGGCGCGCCCACGCTCGCCGTCTCACGTTCGGCGGCGCGCGCCTCGGCGGCATCGAGGACCTGCCCGCGGGCCATATTCTTCACATGCCGCTTCTCGGCCCGGCGCTCCTTGGCCCCTTCGAGGAGGAGGTAGAGGACGGGGACGAGGATGAGGGTGAGGATCGTCGAACTGACCAGGCCGCCGATGACGACGATCGCCAGCGGCTTGGAGATGAAGACTCCCCCGCCGGTGAGCCCGAGGGCCATCGGCACGAGCGCGAAGATCGTCGCGGCCGCGGTCATGAGGATCGGCCGGTAGCGGAGTCGGGCACCGCCGACGATCGCCGGGCGCAGTTCGACCCCGCGCGCCCGGAAGTGGTTGATGAGGTCGATGAGGACGATCGCGTTCGTCACGACGATGCCGATGAGCATGAGCAGGCCGATCATCGCCGTCAGCCCCATCGCGGTGTCGGTGAGCAGGAGGAGTGCGACCGAACCGGTGGCGGCGAACGGGATCGAGACGAGGAGGATGAGCGGCTGGAGGAGGGACTTGAAGGTCGCGACCATGATCACGAAGACGATGAGGATCGCCGCGAGCATCGCCAGGCCCAGCTGCGAGAACGCGTCCTGCTGCTCCTCTGTCGCCCCGCCGGTGTCGACGCTGACGACGTCGGGGATGTCGACATCGCCGAGCGCCGACTGGACTGCCGCCGACACCGAACCGAGGTCATCGCCCTCGGGCGTGACCGACACCGTCGTCGAGCGCTGACTGTTCGTGTGCCGGATGTTCGGGGCTGTCGTGATCTCCTCGACGTCCGCGACGTCGTCGAGCCTGATGTAGCGCGGTTCCGGCGTCGGCGCCGCAGCGGCCCCAGCGCCCGTACCAGCGCCGGCAGCCCCCGCGCCGGCCCCCGCTCCAGCACCCGCTGCGCCGGCCCCAGCTGCCCCGGCACCCGCCGCGGCGGACGGGCTCTCGGGCTTGCCGGGGATCTTGAGCTTGCGCAGCTCCTCGGCGGTCTTCGCCTCCCGGTCGAAGAGGAGGACGGACTGGGTGACGTCGTCGATGACGACCTGCCCGATGTTCTGTCCGCGCATCGCCCGCTGGACGTACTGGCCGATCGCCGCCTCGGTGAGGTTCTCCTCGGCCGCCTTCTCGGAATCGACCTTGACCTCGATGACGGGCTGGACGGCTTCGACGTCGCTGGTCACCGACTGCGCCCCGGGCACCGACTCGAGACGGTCGGCGACCTTCTGGGTGGTGTCCTCGAGCACCTTCGTGTTGCTCGAGGTCAGGGTGACGTCGATGGTCTGCGCACCCGGGGTCGAACTCTGGTCGCGGAGTTCGACCTGGCCGACTCCGGTGAGCGCGTCGAACTTCTTCTGCAGCTCCGTGCTGATCGACTGTGCGGAGACCCCGGACTTCGCGTTGACGATGAACGTGCCGTTGAGCCCCGCATCCGTGGCGAAGCCGAAGTCCGAACCGCCGATCGAGACCTGGTAGGACTCGATGCGATCGTCGGCGGCGAGGATGTCCTCGACCTGCTTCGACTGCTCGGAGGCCTCGTCGAGGTCGGTGCCCGGGTCGAAGGTCTGCGAGACCTCGAGCTGCTCCTGACCGGTGTCGCCGAAGAGCTCCGTCTTCAGCTGCGGGACCATCGCCCCGGTGCCGACGAGGATGATGAGCGCTGCGAGGATCATGAGCACCGGGTGCTTCGTGGAGAACGCGATGACCGGGAGGTACGTCTTCTGCAGCCGGGTCACCGGAGAGTGCAGGGCCGCGAGTTCGTCGACCTCGGCGGCCTCTGCAGTCCGTGCCCCACCCCCGGTGGTCCGCGCCGCGCGGCCGGCGGGGACGATGCCCTCGTCGGTCTCGACGTCGCCGCCGGCATCGTGGCGGGCGGCTGCGACGATGCTCTGCCTCTTCGCGGCCTTCTTCGCCGCCTTCTTCTCCGTGCGCCACTCGGTGAGCATCTGCCGGCGGCTGCGGCGGATCTCCGCCTTCTCCTCGGCGGTGAGCTTGACCTTCGCCTCACGTTGGCGGAGGAACCAGTACGCGAGGACGGGCACGATCGTCAGCGCGACGAAGAGGCTCGAGAGCAGTGCGATCGTCGCGGTGAGCGCGAAGGGTCGGAACATCTCCCCGGTCTGGCCGGTGACGAAGGCGAGCGGGAGGAACACGGCCACCGTCGTCAGGGTCGAGGCGGTGATGGCTCCGGCCACCTCGGCGACGGCGGAGAGGATGTTCGCGAACTTGTCGCCCCCTGCCGCATGCCGTCGTCTGATCGCCTCGATGACGACGATCGAGTCGTCGACGACGCGACCCACGGAGATCGTCAGGGCGCCGAGGGTGAGCATGTTGAGCGTCTCCCCACCCATCCACAGGCCGATGAGGGCGATGAGGAGGGAGAGCGGGATGGAGATCGCGGTGATGATCGTCGCCCGCACCGACAGGAGGAAGACGAGGATGACGAGGACGGCGAAGACGAGGCCGAGCATGCCCTCCTTGAGGAGGTCGTCGATGGACTGCTCGATGAACGGGGCCTGATCGAAGGCGGAGACGAACTCGGTGTTCTCCCCCATCGTCTTCGCCAGACCCGGCAGCTTCGCAGAGACCGCATGGGAGACGTCGACGGTGTTCGCGTCCGATTCCTTCATCACCGACAGCGACAGGGAGGGTTTGCCGTTGGTGCGGGAGATCGACTGGACTGGGGCGTCGGCGATCGACACGTCGGCGACGTCGGAGAGCTTCACCGGCCCGTCGGTGCCGCCCAGCGCCAGGGCCTTGATCGCGTCGACCGAGCGCAGGCGGGCGCCGACTTCGACCGGTGCCGATCCGCTGCCGGATTCGAGGTCGCCCGCCGAGGTGGGGATCCCGTTGGACTGGAGCAGACCGGCCACCTCGTCGAGGCTCACGCCTTCGTCCTCGAGGTCGTTCTGCCGGATGCGGATCTCCACCTGCTTCGTCTTCGCCCCGGCGATCTGGACCTGGGAGACGCCGTCGACCTTCTTCAGTTCGGGTTCGACGATGTCGGTCAGCTGGGCGGCGAGCTTGTCCTCGTTCGCGTCGGAGGTCACCGAGAGGGCGAGGACGGGGATGTCGTCGGTGCTCAGGGTGAGCACGTTCGGTTCGACGCCGTCGGGCAGCTGGGACTGCACCTGGGAGACCGCGCGCTGCAGCGAGCGGACGATGTCGTCGGAGTTGACCCCGTACTTCGTGCTCACGGTGATCGTCGAACTGCCCGCCGAGGACACTGAGGTCATGTCCTCGACCTCGGACAGGGGTGCCAGTGCGCCTTCGAGCGGGTCGGTGACCTCGCTCTCGACGGCCTGCGGGGTCGCACCCTCGTAGGTCGCGGTGACCGTGGCCTGCGGGTTGTCGAGTGAGGGGAAGAGCTCCTGCTTGAGCGCCCCGGCGCCGATGACGCCGAAGATCACCGCGACGACGGAAATGAGCGCGATGAGCGCTCGGTTCTTCAGACTCAGACGGGTCAGAAAACTCACAGGGGCTCTTTCTGCTCGGGTGGCCGGTGTGTCGGTGGCTGGTGCGCCGGCACGCGGTGTGTCGGCAGGCGGCCGCGGCCATGAGGCGACACCACGCTCATCTTAGTGACCCCGCGGCGCGCATTCTTCTCAGTGCACCCTGTGCAGGTTCTGCGAAACGGCAGGCCGCGCTTGGGCACTGCGGCGGCGTCCCGCCCACGCGGCGAAATCGCACCAGCACGGTCCTCCGACACCAGCACGGTCTGCGAACCGTGCCCGTGTCGGACCACCGTGCTGGTGTCGGATCACCGTGCCGGAGTCCGCCAAGCGCCCGGAGTCCGCACCCGGGACCGGCGCCTCTACGCATCGTCGCGCAGCGCCGGCGGCCGGGTCTCGCGGCCGGTGAGCCAGTACGCGGCGGCGAGGATGGCCAGCGCCCCGGTGAGCGCGAACGCCCACGCATAGCTGAAGTGGTCGACGATGACGCCGGCGAGGATGGGCCCGAGGATCGCACCGCCGTCGAGGGCCATCTGGTACTTCGCGAGCACCCGCCCGCCCTTGCGGTCACGGCCGACGACATCGGCGACCGTGGCCTGCTGGGCGGGATTGGCCAGACCGGATCCGATGCCCGCGAGGACCGAGAGGACGAAGAAGAGCCAGAGGGCGTCGGTGAACGCCAGGGCCGCGGTCGAGAGTCCGAGGGTGAGCAGGCCCCAGATGATGAACGGCTTGCGTCCCAGCGTGTCGGCGAAGCGGCCGACGAGGGCGACCGCGGAGGCGTTGCCGAGCGCGAACATCGTCAGCGCCAGACCGGCTGCGGCGGCGTCGGCGTGCAGGGCCTGGAGGGCGAAGAGCGGGTAGATGGCCACCCGGATGCCCATCGCCGACCAGCCCTGGACGAACGCGGAGACCAGCGCCGCCCGGTAGGCTGAGTCCTTCCAGGCCTGCCGGAAGGTCATCACCTCCTGCGCGGGCTCGGCGGCCGCCTCGGCGAGACGGGCACGGCCGAGCTTCGTCTTCGATCCCGCCGAGGCGGTCGACCCGAGGAACACCCGGACGACGGCTGCGGCGATGACGAGTCCGACGGCGTAGATGAGGAACGGGATGCGCATCCCCCACCCGGCCATGAGACCGCCGAGGACGGGGCCGGCGATGTTGCCGACGAGGAACGCCGTGGCGTACGTGCTCGAGGCCTTGGCTCTGGCGTCGACGGGGGCGAGGCGGATGATGAGCGCCATCGCGGAGACGGTGAACATCGTCGACCCGATGCCCCCGAGTCCGCGGAAGATCAGCAGCTGCCAGTAGTCCTGGGCGAAGGCCACGGCGGCGGTGGAGGCGGCGACGATGAGGAGGCCTGTGATGTAGATGCGGCGTTCACCGAAGGCGTCGACGAGCCGGCCCGAGGTCGGTGAGAAGACGAAGCGGAAGAACGCGAAGGAGGAGACGACGATCGTCGCAGCCGTCACCCCGAAGTCGAAGCTCGCCGCGAACTGCGGGAGGACCGGGGCGATGATGCCGTAGCCGAGGGCGACGATGAACGCCGCGGCGACGAGGACGTAGATCTCCTTGGGCAGTCGACGCGAGGTTCTCATCGCGGCCGCCGTCTCCTCGCCCTGCGCCGGGCCCTCGCCCTTCACAGGGTGTCGAGGAACTGGTCGGGGTTCGGCAGCGGACGAGTGCCGGTGGCCAGACGGCTGCGGTAGCGCTCGGGGACCGAGCCGATGTAGAGCCAGCCCATGAGGAGTTCGGTGTCGTCCAGGCCGTGGAGACGACGCACGGCGGGCGCGTTCGTCAGGGTGCCCGTGCGCCACATGACGCCCCACCCGGCCTGCCAGAGGGCCAGTTCGAGGAGGTGCCCGGCCCCGGCGGCGGTGGCATGCTGCTCCCAGTCGGGGACCTTCGGATGCGGCGTCGGGGAGGCGACGAGGGCGAGGAGGAGCTCGGCCCGCAACGGCTTCGTGTTGACCTCCCCGGGCCGACGGGTCTCCCCTGCCGCTTCGTCGAGGGCTGCGCCGAGGCGGAGCCGGTCGTCTCCGCGGATGATGAGGAAGCGCCAGGGCCGCAGCGCTTTGTGGTCGGCGACGGAGGAGACGACGCGGATGAGTTCGCGCAGATCGGCGTCGCTCGGTGTCTCCGGGCCGACCTTCGAGATCGAGCGCCGGGTGGCCAGGGCATGGAGGACGGGGTCGGTGAGCGGGTCGATCGAGCTCGGCTGCGAATAGTCGGGGCCCCGGTGCTGCCGGTCGCCGGCACCGGTGCTGGTCGCGACCGTCTCAGGGCCCGCCGCAACCGCCTCGGTGCCGGTGCCTGTCCGCACTCCTTCAGCGCCGGCTTCGAGGACATCGACGGAATCGGCGCCGAGGCGGGCGAGAGATTCCTTGGCCGCGAGCTTCATCGCCCACGGACCGGTCTCACCGTCGAGGAAGTACGCGCGCGTGAGCTCCCGTTCGTGGTCGGGCCTGCGTCGCTTCTTCCGGTGCTTGTCCTTCTCACATCCGGACTTCTTCTTCCCCATTCAGCTCACCCAGTTCGCATAGGCCTTCCGTGCCTGCGAGAGCTTGGGGTCGATGATGACGCGGCAGTAGCCGTTGTCGGGGTTGTTCGAGTAGAAGTCCTGGTGGACGGTCTCGGCGGGGTAGAAGATCCCGAGCGGTTCGAGGGTCGTGACGATCGGCTTGTCGAAGTACTCCTGAGCCTGCTCGATCGCCTCGGCGAACCGGGCCTTCTCCTCCTCGTCGCGGTAGAACATCGCCGAGCGGTACTGGGTGCCGACGTCGTAGCCCTGCCGGTTGAGGCTCGTCGGGTCGTGCCCGGTGAAGAAGAGGCCGAGGATGATGCTCTCGGGGACGATGTCGGCGTCGAAGGTGACCTGGAGGGCTTCGGCGTGACCGGTCGTGCCCGAGCACACCTCACGGTAGTGCGGGTCCGTGGTGTGACCGCCGGTGTAGCCGGAGATCACCGAGGTCACGCCCGTGGTGCGCTGGTAGACGGCGTCGAGGCACCAGAAGCAGCCGGCGCCGAGGGTGAGAGTGCGGAGATCGCTCATGACAAGTACAACGGCGTGCGTCCGTCCTTATTCCCGCTCTCCTCACGCACCGTCGGTGCGGAAGGTGAGGTCGGCAGGCGCCGGCCAGTCGGCGAGGGTGAGCGGCGGATCGGCGGGCTCCTCAGCGAGATCGACCTCGTCCTCGTCGATGTGCTCGGTCTCGAGCCAGCCTGCGACGCCTTCGGGGTGGAAGGTGCCCGGTGCGGAGGCGCCGAGGTGGTCGGCCGTCATCGCGGCGACCTCAGCGTCGAGGTCGGCATCGACGCTGTAGAGGTTGATGCTGCCCAGCAGTCCGTCGCGGATGTCGAGACTGAGTTCGTACACTCCAGGCTCACCCGAACGCTCAGCATCGTCATCGGTGCTCGGTGCGAAGAGTCCGCTCACCGGGTACGTCTGGTTCGCCGGGATCGTCCGCGGTGCCTCGGAGTCGAGATGGACGTCGATCGTCGACACCTCCTCCTCGGCCAGCATGGTCGCGAGGTCGGCGTCGGAGAGCTCGATCGGCTCGCTGCCGGGGAACTGCTTGCGGGAGTAGGTCACGCTGACGAAGAAGCGCGCGTGATCGAGTTGGGCGCGGACCACCTCGGCGACGTCCTGCGACTGCGGGTGCGGCTGGTCGAGGAGCGCATCGAGGGAGGCGCGGATGCGGGCGGGCAGGTCGATCTCGACGTCGCCGAAGTCGATGTGGCCGTCGATCGCCTCGCCGGCGATGAACTCCTCGGCTTTGTCGAGGGCGAACGCGGTGCCGGCCATGACCGAGGAGTTGAGCGCGGCGTTGAGGCCGCGCCCGACACCGTCGGGTAGCCGCGCATCGACGGTGTCCTTGAGGTTCTGGATCGGGGTCCAGAGGAACCAGCCGGCGGCTCCGGCCCCGAGGGAGGCGACGAGGTTGAGGAAGGCCTGCGACTTCCAGGTCGCATCCTCGACCCACCACGCGTCGGGATCCTCGCCGACGAAGGCGAACGCCTCATCCTCGGCATAACGTGCGGGTTCTCCGGCCTCGCCGCCGCCGAAGTCGAAGAGGTCCGTGTCGGTATTCGCGAACGCCTTCGTCCCGCCCAGCCAGGTCAGAGCCGCGGTGGCCACGGCGTAGGCGGCGCGGGCCGCGGTCCGGTGTTCGGGTGCGAAGTCGCGGCGGCGGACGATGCTCAGGGCACCGGAACCGATGGTCGAGACGGTGCGGACGAGGAGACGGTGACGTCGGGGAATGTCGGGAAGGCGCATGCCCTCATCGAATCATGCGCACCTGAAGCGCGCGTGTGAGTCGCCCGCCGCTCTTGCGTGCCCGAACCGCTCCGGCCGGCCCGAACCGGGCAGGCGTGCCCGCCGCGGTCAGAGCAGCGGCCCGCTGGGCAGGGTGAACCCGAGTTCGGCCGCCGCCCGCTGGGTCGAAGGCTCGTTCCACAGTCTCGCGACGGAGGCATGCGTCGACAGTGAGCGCATCTCCGCCTTGTCGAGGAAGAGGATGCCGCCGAGGTGGTCGGTCTCGTGGGCGACGATGCGCGCCGACCAGCCGGTGACCTCCTCGGCGATGGGCGTGCCGTCGAGGGCGGCCCCGCGCAGTTCGATCGTCCGGGGGCGGGCGACGACGGCCTGGTAGCCGGGGATCGACAGGCACCCTTCGAAGAAGGCGACGTGCTCGCCGGTCGCCGGGGTGTACTCGGCATTGAGCACGGTGCGCAGCGGCAGGGGCTCACGTTCGCGGACGGTCGCGATCTCGGATCTCACGGCCGCGGGGTCCTCGGCGACGAAGATCGAGAGACCGACACCCACCTGGGGGCCGGCGAGACCCACTCCGGGTGCTGCGCGCATCGTCCGGGCCATCACCTCGGCGAGGCGGGTCAGGGTTGCGTCGTCGACCTGACCGGAGAATGGCAGCACCGGGGTGCGGAGGATCGGATCTCCGGCCGAGACGATCGGGGCGACGCCGTCATGGGCATCGGCCCTGGTGAGGACGTCGTCGATCTGGGCGGCGACGACTGCGTCGGTGAGGTGCACGTCGAACTCCTCGTGGTGGGGTCTCCTGGTGGGGTCGGTCAGCGGGCGCGGGCGACGATGAGTTCGGCGTGCTTGAGCAGCGGTGCGTCGATCATCTTCCCCTCAAAGGCGAACGCGCCCTTCTCGGTGGCGGCGAGGTCGAGGACGGCGCGCGCCCACGCCAGCTGGTCGTCGCTGGGGCGGAAGGCCTCGCGGACGACGGGCACGTGGTTGGGGTGGATGGAGACCTTGCCGCTGAACCCGGATTCGACGGCGTCCTCGGCTTCCTCGCGCAGGCCGTCGAGGTCGGGGATGTCGGCCCAGATCGAGTCGAGGGCATGCTTGCCGTGGGCGCGGGCGGCGAGCAGCGTCGAGCTGCGGACGTGGGAGACGACATCCCTCCACGACCCGTCGGCGCGGCGGGAGGAACCCCCGCCGAGGTCGGCGATGAGATCCTCCGATCCCCACATGAGCCCGTACACGTTGGTCGCTGCGGCGATCTCGGCGGCGCCGAGCGCCCCCCGCGCGGTCTCGATGAGCGCGATGACGTCGAAGCCGGAGAGGATCGTGAGGTCGGAGGCGGATTCGGACTTCGACAGCATGACCGTCGTGTAGTCGGTCCGCGCGAGCATCCGCAGATCCTCGCCGAGGTGGTCGGAGTCGCGGGCGTTGACCCGGACGACGGTGCGGGTGGGGTCGAGCGGGTAGTCGATGATCGCTTCGCGGGCATCGGCTTTGTCGGCGTCGTTGACGGCGTCCTCGAGGTCGAGGATGACGATGTCGGAGCGTTCGGCTGCCTTCTGGAACCGATCGGGACGGTCACCGGGGACGAAGAGCCACGCGGGGGCGAAGTCGAGGGCCATGGGTCGCCTCACTCTCCCGTCTCGGACGGCGCGGTCTCGGACGGCACGGTCGGGGCGGTTTCGGGGGTCGCCTCGGCGGGGGTCGGCTTCGCATGGCTGGAGTCGAACATCATCGTCTGCCGCACGGCCTTGGCCACGAGCTGACCGTTCTGGTTGTATCCGCGGTGCTCGAGGGTGACGATGCCCTGCCCGGGACGCGACTTCGAGGCGCGCTTGTCGAGGATCGTCGTCTCCGCGTAGAGGGTGTCGCCGTGGAAGAGCGGGGCCGGGAAGCTGACCTCGGAGAAGCCGAGGTTGCCGACGATCGTGCCCTGCGTGAGCTGGGAGACGGAGAGGCCGATGAGGGTGGCGAGGGTGAACATCGAGTTGACGAGGCGCTGGCCGAAGGGCTCGGTCTCGGCGAAGGCGGCGTCGAGGTGGAGGGCCTGGGTGTTCATCGTCACCGCCGTGAACCACGTGTTGTCCGCCTCGGTGATGGTCCGGCCCGGCGCATGCTTGTACACGGTGCCGACTTCCATCTCATCGAGCCACAGTCCGCGCTGCTCGACGACCTTGCTCTCTGCCATTCCTCGCTCCTTCGCTGTGATGGTGTTCACCTTACCGTTCGCCCATGACACGGCCGACGCCCGGTGGGAGATCCGGGCCGACGACTCAGAGTCGTCAGGCTCGGCATAGTCAGGCTCGGGACCGCCGCGGGAGGACGAACGCGCCGAGAACGGCGCAGCCGGCGGCGACGGAGAACGCCGGGACCGGTCCGGCCTGCGTGATGAGGGCACCGACGAGCGGGGCACCGAGAGCCTGACCGAGAGCGAGGACGAGGAATCCGAGTCCGACCCCGGCGGCGGGTGCGTCGGCCCAGATCTGTGCGCCCCAGAGGAGCAGGAGGCCGGTGAGCACGATGTAGACGGCGCCGAAGACGGCGGCCGCCGTCCATGCCACGACGACGCTGCCGGGCATGAGAGCGAGGACGAGGGTGGCGGCCGCGAGGCCGATCATGGACACGGCCCATGCCCGAGCCAGCCCCGCCCGGCTCACAGCGTCTCCGGTGACCGCGCCGAGGAGGCCGCAGGCTCCCAGGAGGATCCAGGCGATCGCCGAGGCGGTCGGACCGATTCCGCCCGTCCCGCCGAGGAGGTCGCGACCGAACGTCCACACCGCTGAGCTGCCGAGCCCCATGAGTGTGGCGGCCGCGATGAGTCGGGCACTGCCAGGTCGCAGCACCGGCTGTGGGAGGACGGTCCGCTGCCGGGTCGGCTCATGGTCAGCGGACGGCTCTCCTGATCCTTCGCGCGGCACCGCACGCGAGGCCCAGACAGTGACTGCCGAAGCGATGATCGCGAACGCGAGCCAGGCCAGTCGCCATTGATCGACGGTGAGCAGCGCAACCGGTCCGGCAAGGGCGACGCCGGCGCCGGTGCCTGCGTTGATGATCGTCTGCGTGCGGCCGCGAACGGGGGCTCTCACGGCACGGGCGACAGCATGGGCGAGCGGCGGGGAGGCGACCCCGGTGCTCGAGCCGGCGATGAGGACACCTGCCGCGAGGACGATCGCATTCGGCGCCAGGGCGACGATCACAATGCCGAGCGTGGCGATGACACCGGCACTGGCGGCGACGCGGCGAGCGCCGAGGCGGGGCGTGAGGATCGTGGAGACGACGATCGCCGCACAGTAGGCGACGTACGAGCCGGAGGCGATGGCTCCGGCGAGCTGGGCATCGAGACCGAACTCGGCGCGGAAGGAGGGCAGGAACATGCCGTACGCGAATCGGGCCAGTCCGTAGCAGACGGCGATGAGGCTGAGGCCCGCCGCGGTCAGCGACAGGGTGCGTCGGCGGCTGAGGAATGTCGTGCTGTTCGCGGTCATCGCTCATCCCCTCCCTGACGGCACAGCCGGTGGCGGACTGCCCCGCCCGCCCGGCCTCGGACGGGCCGTCACTCAACTTCACAGATCTGTGAATCAGTGTGCAACGAGGTACACTGATCTGTAAAGTGTGTTGCCGAG
The DNA here is from genome assembly GCF_037101285.1 of Brevibacterium metallidurans. Classification (NCBI taxonomy): domain Bacteria; kingdom Bacillati; phylum Actinomycetota; class Actinomycetes; order Micrococcales; family Brevibacteriaceae; genus Brevibacterium; species Brevibacterium metallidurans. The sequence continues at coordinate 102,821 of NZ_BAAAAF010000010.1, read as the reverse complement.
GCCACAGGACGGCCATCGGCATAGAGCGAGAGGAGCGGGCGATGACGACAGCGAGTCTTCTCACTCCCCCGCCGCTCACGGACGGCGCCAGGCGCATCCTCGACACGGCGGCCCGACTCTTCTACTCCCACGGCATCCATGCCGTCGGCGTCGACACGATCGCCGAGGAGTCGGGTCTGACGAAGCGGACCCTCTACGACCGCTTCGGGTCGAAGGATGCCCTGGCCGCGGCCTACCTCCAGGTCAGGCACGGCGAATGGTGGGAGCGCCTCGAGGCGAGGCTGGCCGACCTTCCCACCGGTGCGAGCGCTCAGGAGAGGGTGCTTGCGGTCTTCGACTCCTACACTCTCGACTCCGCGTCGACCGAGCGCGGCTGCGCCTTCGTCAACGCCGCCGCGGAACTTCCGGCCGAGCATCCGGGACGCGCCGTCGTCCGCGCTCACAAGCAGGCCGTCGTCGACCTCCTCGGCGAGCTCCTGTCCGAGGACGCTGCACCCACCACCGACCATGCGGCCCTGGCCGAGCACGTCTTCCTCCTCCTCGAGGGCGCCGTCGTCCACCGTGGCATCGACGACGACGATCACCGCCTGGTCGCAGCCCGCGCCATGGTCGAGGACCTCCTCGGCGAGGACCGGGCGTCCGACTGAGTCCGGCACCGTCTCTCGTGTGTCCCCTCGTGTGTCATCCCGTGACACCCCCTTCCCCGTAACCGTCCAGACGGTATAGAGTCGCGCCAGCGCCTCGTTCCCCGACCCTCGCGGTCGCCGGACCGACAGCGCGGCCACCGAACCCGGTCAAAGGAGACCATGCCGATGATGGACAGCGACTTCCGCTCCGAACTCGACCGCCGCCTCGACCTCTACGAGGATCCCGCCAGCGAGGAGGGGGTGCTCGACCCGCTGCCGTGGCGCGACCTCGGCATCACCCTCGCCGTGCTCGCCGTCCTCTCGCTCGCCCTCCTGGCCTGGTGCTTCCTGTGAGCCGCCGCTTCCAGCGCACCGCCCTGACCGATGCCGGTTCGACGAGCGACCTGCCGCTGCTGAAGAAGGATCGGATCTGGAGCTTCTGGGACTTCTCGGCCGCGAACATCGGCCTCGCGATCGCGACGTGGGCGTTCCTCCAGGGCGGCGCCGTCGCCTACTACGTCGGGGCGAAGGAGGCCGTGGCGAGCATCGTCATCGGATACGGGATCTCGATCGTCCTCGTCGCCCTGGCCCCGTGCATTCCCGCCGTCCGCTACGGCATCGAACAGTTCGTCTCCCTCCGCGCCGCGTTCGGCACCGCGGGCGGGTGATCATGCTCGTCCTCTCAGCTCTGCTCGCCGCGGCCTGGGCGGCTGTGCTCGCGATCATGTGCGGGCACGCCTTCGCCAATGTGTGGAATGCGCTCTTCGGCACGAATTTCGCCACCGACAGCCTCACCGTCAAGCTCATGGGGCTCACCGCCGTCGTCGTCTCGTGGATCATCCTCATGCGCGGCCCGACATCGATCGAGACGGTCAACAAGATCGTCGCCCCCGGCCTCGTCGTCGTCACCCTCGTCATGCTCGTGCTCATCTTCACCCAGGTCGGCTGGACCGAACTGCTGACCCTGCCGCCCCTGGCCGCGGACGTCGACAAGCAGATGGCGTTCATGCTCGCGATCGAGCTCAACATCGCCGGCGGCCTCGCCTGGTGGCCCAATGTCGGCAACCTCGCCCGACTGACGAGGAGCTCCCGTGCCGCCTACTGGCCGAACATGATCGGCCTCTTCCTCGCCTCCGTCATCGCCGCGGTCGTCGGAGCGTTCTCCGCCCTCGCACTCGGCTCCGACGATCCGACGCAGTGGATGATCCCCCTCGGCGGCTTCGTCCTCGGCGGCCTCGCCCTGGTCTTCGTCGGCTTCGCCAACATCACCTCGATCGTCGCGCAGGGCTATGCGGCCCTCGTCGCCGTGCGCGGCGGCACCGGCAACCTCGGACGCCGACTGCCGTGGCCGGTCCTCGGTGCGCTGATCCTCATCCCCTCCGTCGTCCTCGTCTTCTTCCCCGACGTCACGTACAACAACTACGGCCGATTCGTCTCCTGGGGTGCGATCGTCCTCGGCCCGCTGTGCGCGATCCAGCTCGTCGACTTCTTCGTCCTCCGACGCCAGCGCTTCGACGTCCGCGCGATGTACGACAACCGACCCGGTTCCCCGTACCACTTCACCGGCGGGTTCAACCTCGTCGCCTTCGTCTCGATGGCCGCCGGGGCCCTCGTCTACGCCCTCCTGCTCAACCCTGTCGACTATGTCCCCGCCGAGGCGTTCCGCTGGCTCACCGCGTCCCTGCCGTCGATGGCCGTGGCCGGTCTCCTCTACTTCGTGCTGACGAAAGCGGTGACGATTCCCCGTGGTCAGGGAGGATTCACCTCGGTGCGCGACTGATGGGGCCATTCCCGACTAGGCTGGGAGGCAGGCGCTACCGCCCCGGACGAGCTCGAGGAGAGACATGGATCGCGAATCGATCGACTGCTGGCTGACCGACATGGACGGCGTCCTGGTCAGGGAGAACAACGCCCTGCCGGGTGCAGCGGAACTGCTGGCCCAGTGGCGGCGGGACGGCATCCCGTTCCTCGTGCTCACGAACAATTCGATCTACACCGCCCGCGACCTCTCCGCGCGGCTGCGTTCGAACGGCCTCGACGTGCCCGAGGCGAACATCTGGACCTCGGCGATGGCCACCGCGGACTTCCTCTCCCACCAGGTCGAACACGGCACGGCCTACGTCGTCGGCGAGGCGGGACTGACGACGGCCATCCACGAGGCCGGGTTCATCATGACCGAACGCGACCCCGACTTCGTCGTCGTCGGCGAGACCCACAACTACTCGTTCGAGGCGATCACGAAGGCGATCCGCCTCATCGACGCGGGCTCCCGCTTCATCGTCACCAACCCCGACGCCACCGGCCCGAGTCCCGAAGGGGTGCTGCCGGCCACCGGCGCGATCGCGGCACTGATCACGAAGGCGACGAACCGCGAACCCTACGTCGTCGGCAAACCCAATCCGATGATGTTCCGGTCGGCGCTGAACAAGATCGGTGCGCATTCGATCAGCACCGCGATGATCGGCGACCGCATGGACACCGACATCATCGCAGGCATGGAGGCGGGTATGCACACCGTGCTCGTCCTCTCGGGGATCTCCACCGCCGAGGATGTCCGCCGCTACCCGTTCCGTCCCGACGAGATCCTCGACGGGGTCTACGAACTCCTCGATGTCCCGCTCGAGACGCAGAACAGCCTCGGCGCCGACGTCACCGGCTCCGCGTGAGCCGCTGAGCGGGAGGACTGAGCCGGCACCCGCCACGCCGGCCCTCGACCGCCCCGAAGCAGCGATAGACTCGCACCACTTCAGGCTCGCGTGGTGACGAACGAAGGAGGCCTCCGATGCCGCAGGCCCGGACGAACCCGGACGGATCGACCGGCGCGCACCCGTCGAAGAGGGAGAGCGTCACGGTCCGCCGGGAATGGCGGCGAATGCTCCGCCACATCCGACCGACGACGATGTGGGGTCTGCCGTTCCGGCTCCTCATCATCGCCGTCGTCGTCGGCCTGCTCACACCGTTCGTCGACCGCGGCCTGGCGAACGTCTTCGCCCCGTACCCGGATCTCGACTCCGGCAGCGTCGCCTCCCTCCTCGGGATCATCTCCGGGGCCATGGTCACCCTCGCCGGTCTGGCCTTCACCGCACTGACCACGGCGATGAGCCTGGGCATCACGTCGATGTCGGTGCGCCTGGCACCCCTGCTGCAGAGCGACCGCGTCGTCCAATGGGCGCTCGGATCGTTCGTCGCGACCTTCGCGTACTCGCTGCTCATCGCGTTGAGCATCGCCCTCGGCGAGGACAGTTACAAACCGTGGACGGGCACCCTGGCAGCCGTGGCCGTCACCCTGGCGTGCGCGGTGATGTTCTTCGCCTTCGTCGTCCGGGTCTGCCAGCTCCTCAACTCCGGAGTCCTGCTGCGGCAGCTCACCCGTGACGGGTGGAGGGCCACCCGCTACTCGCCGAGGCGGTTCCACACCGATGCCGTCGCCGTCTCCCAGCGTTCGGTGCCCGACGGCCACCGGGTCCGCAGGCAGCGCCCCGATGCCAGCGGGGACGCCCTCCTCGCGGTCAACACGGCCCGCCTGCTCGACTTCGAGGACGCATGGGGCGTGACGATCGAACTCGTCCCGAAGGTCGGCGACCCCGTGCCCGTGGGCACTCTGCTGTTCCGGACGAGCATCGCCCTGGACCCCAAGCAGGTGGAGAAGCTGGAGAAGGCGGTGGCCTTCGGGGACATGCAGTCGGCGGCGACCGGGCCCTTCGGGGCGATCCGCACGATCTCCGACATCGCCCTCAAGGCGCTCTCCCCCGCCGTCAACGACCCCAGTCGCGCCGTGCAGGCCCTCGACCAGCTCGAGGTCATCCTCATCCGCCTCTCCCCGCTCGTCGCCGAGCAGGAGCGTGAGCTCGCCGGTCACCCCGAGGACTCCGTGCTCCGCGATTGGACGCGCAGCTGGGAGGAATACGTGGCCGCGGCCGTCGACGAGATCCGACAGTTCGGGACCACCTCGGTGCAGATCCAACGGCGGCTGCGAGCGTTCCTCACCGCTCTCTCCGAGGTCTGCCCGCCCTCCCAGCAGACGGCGCTGAGCGAGCGCATGGCCGTCCTCGACCGCGGCACCGACCGCTGGTGGACCGACCCGTTCGACCGGCGCCTCGCCGTCGTCGCCGACCCCGAGGGCATCGGCGGCGCCGAACTCAACTGAGAGGACCGGCCTCCAGCCTGCGCCGCTCCCGGGCGGCAGCGGCCTCTACGCGAGCGCCGACATCAGACGCATCGCCGACTCCATGTACTTGCGCGTCCACGGCCGCTTCTCCCATTCCTCGATGGTGAGTTCGTGGCTCTTCTCCCGGTAGTCGTCGATGACGGCCGAGATGTCGTCGACGAGGTCCCCGCCGGTGGTGAGCAGGCTGATCTCGTAGTTGAGTCCGAACGAGCGCATGTCCATGTTCGACGAGCCCATGACCCCGTACTCGCCGTCGACGACGAAGCACTTCGTGTGGAGCACCGCGGGCTTCGGATAGAGGTAGATGCGCACCCCCGCTTCGAGCAGCGCCTGATAGTACGAGGCCTGAGCGCGGCCGACGACGTACTGGTCAGCCTCTTCGCTGACGAAGAGTTCGACGTCGACGCCCCGGTAGGAGGCGGTGTTGATGGCGGAGAGCAGCGATTCGTCGGGGATGAAGTAGGGGCTGACGATCGAGAGCTTCTTCTGCGCGAGGTAGAACAGGGAGTTGAAGACCTTGAGGTTCGGTTCGGTGGTGAACCCGGGGCCCGAGGGCACGAGCTGCATCCCGCACACGTCTCCCCTGATCTCGGGGATCGTCTTCTCCCACACGTAGTCGCGGATGCCCAGCTCCTCCCCGCATTCGGAGTACCAGTCGGTGGCGAAGACCGCTTCGATCGAGGCGACGATCTCCCCGCTGACCTCGACCATGATGTCGTGCCAGTGCCGCCCGACCTTGATGTTCTCCTTCATGTCGTACGTCGAGTCGATCATGTTCTGCGACCCCATCATCGCCCGGTTGCCGTCGACGACGAGGAGTTTGCGGTGGTTGCGCAGATCGATTCGGCGGGCCTTGCCCTGCCAGGGGATGAACGGGAGCATGAGGTGCCATTGGATTCCCGCGGCCGTCAGCCGCTTGCCCAGCGTGTGGAATCCCGGGTACTTCCTGGACCCGATGTGGTCGTAGAGGACCCTCACCGTCACCCCACGGGCGGCCGCCCGCTTGAGCGCTTCGAAGAACACATCGGTCGTGTCGTCCCAGGCCATGATGTAGATCTGCACGTGGACGTACTTCTGCGCCCCGTCGACGAGTTCGGCCATCCGCTCGATCGTCCTGTCGTAGTCCATCGTGATGCCGTGGTTGGTGCCGGTGACCATGGGCAGGGCGGTGAGGTTGCGCCCGAGTTCGGCGATGAGATCGAAGTCGTGCGGAGCCTCGAGCGTGGGCGGGACATCAGGCAGGTCGTCGGCGCCCTTGTGCATGAGCTCGTTCGCCATCGCCTGGATCCGGGCCCGCCGACGGTTGATGTACGGGGAGCCGATGAGGAGGAAGAGCGGGATGCCGACGATGGGCAGGAAGAGGATGAGCAGCAGCCATGCCGATGACGACGATGGGCGCCGGTTCTCCGGCACCACGCCGATCGCGATGATCTTGACGATGTATTCGATGACGATCCAGGTCACCGACAGCACCGTCGTCCAGTTGATGGGGTCCATCCACGGCCTCCGCTCCCTAGGTTGAGGTCAACATTAACCGCAGAAACGCCCGCCGAGGCGGTCCCGACCTCTCGTACGGAGGGTCGGGACCGCCTCGGCGGGCGGATGGGGTGGGACGGACGGCTTCGTCAGACGCTCACGTCACCTCTGGGTCACTGATTCGCTCACGGACCTCAGAGCCCGAGTTCGCGGGCGATGAGCATGAGCTGGACCTCGGTGGTGCCTTCGCCGATCTCGAGGATCTTCGAGTCGCGGTAGTGGCGGGCGACGAGGTATTCGTTCATGAAGCCGTAGCCGCCGTGGATCTGTGTGGCGTCGCGGGCGTTGTCCATCGCGGCATCGCCGGCGACCATCTTCGCGATCGCCGCTTCCTTCTTGAACGGCAGGCCCGCGAGCATGCGGGAGGCGGCGAGGTAGTACGCGGAGCGGGCGGCGACGACGCGGGCCTCCATGCGGGCGATCTTGAACGCGATGCCCTGGAAGTCGGCGATCGGGTGGCCGAACGCCTTCCGGTCCTTGGCGTACTTGACCGATTCGTCGACGCAGCCCTGGGCGGCGCCGACAGACAGTGCGGCCACCGCGATGCGTCCTTCGTCGAGGATGCGCAGGAAGTTCGCGTACCCGCGGCCGCGCTCGCCGAGCAGGTTCTCCTCGGGAACCTGCACGTTGTCGAAGGTGAGCGGGTGGGTGTCCGAGGAGTTCCAGCCGACCTTGTCATACGCCGGTTCGGCGGAGAAGCCGGGGGTGCCGGCGGGGATGATGATCGTCGAGATCTCCGGCACCTCACGGCCGGACTTCGAGGTCTTCGTCCCGGTCACGGCGGTGGCGGTGACGAGGCGGGTGATGTCGGTGCCGGAGTTCGTGATGAACGACTTCGAGCCGTTGATCGTCCATGTGCCGTCGGACAGCGTCGCCTTCGTCCGGGTGCCGCCGGCGTCGGAGCCGGCTTCGGGTTCGGTGAGTCCGAAGGCGGCGAGCCCGGAGGCGTCGGTGAGCTTCGGCAGCCACTGGCGCTTCTGCTCTTCGGTGCCGAACCGGTAGATCGGCATCGCGCCGAGGGAGACGCCGGCTTCGAGCGTGATGGCCAGGGACTGGTTGACCCGGGCGATCTCCTCGATGGCCAGGCACAGGGCGAAGTAGTCTCCGCCCATGCCGCCGTACTCCTCGTCGAAGGGCAGCCCGAAGAGGCCCATCTGGCCCATCTTGGCCACGAGGTCGTAGGGGAATTCGTGCTTCGCGTCGAGTTCGGCGCTGACGGGCGCGACCTCTTCGTCGGCGAACTTCGCGACTCCGGCGCGCAGGTCCTCGTACTCTTCGGGCAGCATGCCCGGAACGAAAGTGCTCATGGTCGTCTCCTTGGTCTCTGATGCGGGGGTCATCGGTCGGTGTTCTCGGGGGCGGCCTCGGTGTCGTCGACAGCACCGTCGGCGGTGGTGTCGTCGACGACGGTGGCGAGCACCTCGTCGAGCGCCACCTGGGCTCCGGGGACGGCGCTGATCGTGACTGTGCCGGCGGCCGGTGCGGTGAGCACGTGCTCCATCTTCATCGCCTCGACGACGACGATGGGGTCACCGGCCTCGACGTGGTCGCCGGTCTCGACGCGGATCTCGACGACGGATCCGGGCATGGGGGCGAGCACCTCGGCGCCGCCGTCTCCCGGGGTGAGCGAGGTGTCGGCCTGGGGTCGGGTGAAGACGTGGATGCCGCGCTCCCCGGTCACCCAGATCGTCCGGTCCCGGGCGTCGGAGAAGATCCGGCCGGTGTGCTGGGTGCCGTCGGTGGTGACGTGCCAGATCCCGTGGTCGTCGATGTCGACGTCGTCGACCGTGCCGGTCACCTCCACCGTCTCCCCGTCGACGGTGAGGGAGACCGTGGGCCGGAAGTCGGGACGGGAGGTGCGGAAGGCGCGGGGTTTTGCCCATGCCGAGGCGGTGCCGGAGCCGGCGAGCGCCTCCGCGGTCAGCGCCCCCGTCGTCTCGGTGCCCGCCCTGCCCTGGGTGCAGAGGACCGCGGCGGCAGCGAACTGCCGGTCGACCTCGGTTGCCGTGTGCGCGAGCTCATCCTCGCCGAGGCGGTCGATGAGCGAGGTGTCGAGGTCACCGGCGGCCACCTCGGGCAGGGTGATGAGGGTGCGGAGGAAGTCGATGTTCGTCACGATCCCCGGCACCGCGGAGGCGGCGAGTGCGGCCTCGAGCCGGTCGAGGGCGGTGGCCCGGTCGGGGCCCGTGGCGATGAGCTTGGCGATCATCGGGTCGTAGTCGGAGGCGACCTGCTGTCCGGCCTCGAGGCCGGCGTCGACGCGGATGCCCTCCCCGGTCGGGAAGACGACGTCGATCGCGCGACCACCGGTGGGCAGGAACCCGCGGGCGGGATCCTCGGCGTAGATGCGGGCCTCGATCGAGTGGCCGCTCAGGGTGATGTCGTCCTGGCTCAGCGGCAGCTCTTCGCCGGCGCCGACGCGCAGCTGGAGTTCGACGAGGTCGACCCCGGTGACCTCCTCGGTGACGGGGTGTTCGACCTGGAGGCGGGTGTTCATCTCCATGAAGAAGAACTCGTCGGGGCGGTCGGCGCCGACGATGAATTCGACGGTGCCGGCGCCCCGGTAGCCCACCGAGCGCGCGGTCTCGATCGCCGCCTGCCCGATCCGTTCCCGGTTCGCCTCGTCGAGGAGGGCCGAGGGGGCTTCCTCGATGACCTTCTGGTGGCGGCGCTGGAGGGAGCACTCGCGTTCGCCTAAGTGGATGACGTTGCCGTGCTCATCGGCCATGACCTGGACTTCGATGTGGCGCGGGGTGGCGACGAGGCGTTCGAGGAAGAGCGTGTCGTCGCCGAAGGAGTTCGCGGCCTCGCGGCGGGCGGTTGTGAGCGCTGCCGGGAGGTCGGCGGGCTCGAACACGGCGTGCATGCCTTTGCCGCCGCCGCCTGCCGAGGGTTTGATGAGGACGGGGTAGCCGATGTCCTCGGCGGCGGCGATGAGGTCCGCATCGCTCATCGCGGCGTCCTTCGTGCCGGGCACGAGCGGGACTCCGCGGGCGGAGACGGCCTGCTTCGCGGTGATCTTGTCGCCCATCGTCCGGATCGCCTCGGGGCGGGGGCCGAGGAAGACGATGCCGGCGGCTTCGCACGCGGCGGAGAAGTCGGCGTTCTCGGAGAGGAACCCGTAGCCGGGGTGGATGGCCTGCGCGCCGGTCGCCTTCGCGGCGGCGATGACCTTGTCGATGTCGAGGTAGGACTCGCTCGCCTGGGCTGGGCCGAGGCGCACGGCCGTGTCGGCGGCTTTCACGTGCGCTGCGTGGGCGTCGGCGTCGGAGTAGACGGCGACGGTGCGGATGCCCAGGCGCTTCGCGGTGCGGATGACGCGCAGGGCGATCTCGCCGCGGTTGGCGATGAGGATGGTGTCGAACAGTGCTGTCATAGTGGTCTCCGGCTCACATTCGGAAGACGCCGTAGCCGTCGGCATTGAGCGGCCGGGCCAGGGGCGAGAAGCGGGCGAGGTCAAGGGCGAGGGCGAGGATCTCTCGGGTGTCGGCGGGTTCGATGATCCCGTCGTCCCAGAGCCGGGCGGTCGAGTAGTACGGGTTGCCCTGGGCTTCGTACTGGTCGCGGATGGGCTGCTTGAACTCGTCCTCGGCCTCGGCCGACCACGTCTCGCCGTGGGCTTCGAGCTGGTCGCGTTTGACGGTCGAGAGCACGCTCGCGGCCTGTTCGCCGCCCATGACGGAGATGCGGGCGTTGGGCCACATCCACAGGAAGCGCGGTGAGTACGCGCGGCCGCACATCGAGTAGTTGCCGGCGCCGAAGGACCCGCCGATGACGACGGTGAACTTCGGCACGCGCGCGGTGGCCACGGCGTTGACCATCTTCGCCCCGTGCTTGGCGATGCCGCCGGCTTCGTAGTCGCGGCCGACCATGAAGCCGGAGATGTTCTGGAGGAAGACGAGCGGGATCGTGCGCTGGTCGCAGAGTTCGATGAAGTGTGCACCCTTCTGCGCAGATTCGCCGAAGAGGATGCCGTTGTTCGCGATGATTCCGACCGGATGGCCGTCGATGTGCGCGAACCCGGTGACGAGGCTCGTGCCGTATTCGGCCTTGAATTCGTGGAACTTCGATCCGTCGACGAGGCGGGCGATGACCTCGTGGACGTCGTAGGGGACCTTCGAGTCGACGGGCACGACCGCGGTGAGCTCGTCCGGGGAGTGCAGCGGCTCCTCCGACTCGATGACGTCCCAGTTAGGGGCCGGCTGCGGGCCGAGGGTGGTGACGATGTCGCGCATGATCTCCAGCGCGTGGGAGTCGTTGGCGGCGAGGTGGTCGGTGACGCCCGAGGTGCGGGAGTGCAGGGCACCGCCGCCGAGGTCCTCGGCGCTGACGACCTCACCGGTCGCGGCCTTGACCAGGGGTGGGCCGCCGAGGAAGATCGTGCCCTGTTCGGAGACGATGATCGTCTCATCGGCCATCGCCGGCACGTAGGCGCCGCCGGCGGTCGAGGAGCCGAGGACGGCGGCGAGCTGCGGGATGCCTGCGGCAGACAGGGTGGCCTGGTTGTAGAAGATCCGCCCGAAGTGCTCGCGGTCGGGGAAGACCTCGTCCTGGTTGGGCAGGTTCGCCCCGCCCGAGTCGACGAGGTAGATGCACGGGAGTCGGTTGTCCTTCGCGATCTCCTGCGCCCGCAGGTGCTTCTTCACCGTCATCGGATAGTAGGTGCCGCCCTTGACGGTCGCGTCGTTGGCGACGATGACGCATTCGCGGCCGGAGACCCGGCCGATGCCGGTGATGATCCCGGCGCCCGGGCTGGCGTCGCCGTACATGCCGTTCGCGGCCAGCGGGGAGAGTTCGATGAACGGGGAGCCCGGGTCGAGGAGGGCTTCGACGCGGTCGCGGGGCAGCAGCTTGCCGCGGTCGAGGTGCTTCTGCCTGGCCTTCTCCGAACCGCCCTGGGCGGTGGCGCCGATGCGCTCCCGGAGTTCGGCGATGAGTGCGGCGTGCGCCTCGGCGTTGGCCTGGCCCTTCGCCGGATCGACCGCAGTTCCCACTGCTCTCATTCCATGTCCCCTTGCTGCAGATTCAGTTAATCGTCGTTAACTGACTGCTATGATACTGCCCACAGGGCGGATGTGACAACGCCCACGCAGACTGCACCGAGGCAGACGGCAGGGAGGAGCGAGGATGGCAGTGACGACGTCGACGCGCGCCGAGGCGAAGGCCGCCCGGCGCGAGCAGCTGCTCGAGGTCGCGAAGACGCTCTTCGCTCGGCACGGCTTCCACGGTGTCCGACTCGACGACCTTGCGAAGGGGGCAGGCATCTCCGCGCCTGCGGTCTACCGGCATTTCTCCTCGAAGGAGGCGGTGCTCGAGGAGCTGCTCGTCGGGATCTCGGAGTACCTGCAGTCAGGGGGCGCGGAGATCGTCGGCGACGCGGAGGTCGGCGGCGACGCGGAGGTCGGCGGAGGCGCGTCCGTGACGCAGTCGAACGACTCCCCCGCCGAGGTGAGCCCGACCCACCTGTCTCCCGCCGACGCGGACTCAACGCTGAGCGCGCTCATCGACTTCCACATCGCGTTCGCGATGGCCGAGCCCGACCTCATCCGCATTCAGGACCGTGACTTCGCGGCCCTGCCTGAGGCCTCGCGGCGGGCTGTGCGCAGACTGCAGCGGGCGTACGTCAGCCGGTGGGCGCAGGTCGCCGTGCTCGTGCACCCGCAGTGGAGTCTCGAGGCCGCGACGGTGCGGGTGCATGCGGCGTTCGGGATGATGAATTCGACGCCGTATCAGGCGAGGGGATCCGCCGCCGAGGTGGTCCGCCGGGAGCTGCGGGCCGCCGCCGCGGCGGCGCTGGGGCTCCCGGCGGAGGTCGACGACCTCAGGGGACGATGACGAGCTTGCCCCGGGTGTGACCCTCAGCGCTCGAGCGGAAGGCGTCGGCCACCTCGGCGAGGGGGAAGATCTGGTCGACGTCGACGGTGAGCTTACCCGCGTCGACGAGCTCGGTCAGCCGCGCCGTCGTCGCCCCATCGGGGCGGACCCAGATGTAGCGGCCGCCGTGCTCGGTCACGGTGGGGTCGGCGATCGAGGCGTGGGGGCCGGTCTCGGCGAGGACGGCGAGCGTAGTTTCGAGCTGGCCCCCGACGAAGTCGGCGACGGCGTCGACGGGACCGCCGGCGAGTTCGCGGACGCGCTCGACCAGGCCGTCGCCGTACGTGATCGGTTCGGCGCCGAGGCCGCGCAGGTAGTGATGGTTGCGTTCGGAGGCGGTGCCGATGACGCGCGCACCGGCGGCCTTGGCGATCTGCACGGCCATGCTGCCGACCCCGCCGGCGGCGCCGTGGATGAGCAGGGTCTTCCCGTCGAGGTCGCCGAGGGCGTCGAGGGTGCGCAGAGCGGTATTGCCGGCCAAGGGCAGACCGCCGGCCTGCTCCCAGGTCAGTCCCGCGGGCTTCTTCGTCACGGCGTGGACGGGGACGGCGACCTTCTCGGCGAAGGTGCCGCCGCCGAGCACGTCCTTGCGGGCGTAGGCGACGACCTCGTCGCCGATCGCGAATTCAGGGGTGTCGAAGCCGAGGCCGATGACGGTGCCGGCGACGTCCCAGCCCGGGATGACGGGGAACTGGGTGGGCAGGAACTTATCGAGCCCGCCGCCGACGAGCTTCCAGTCGACGGGATTGACGCCGGCGGCCTTGACCTCGATGAGGACGGACGCCGGGGGCACCTTCGGGTCCTCGATCTCGCGGACCGTGATGTCGTCGAAGTCGTTCGTGAACCGATCGTAGACGGCTGCGCGCATGGTGTCTCCTCAGGCAGGGTGTGGAGTGAGATGTCGGGCCGCACCGTGTTGTGCGTCCACGCGACGCACAACGTCCCCGGCCCACCCGCTATTCCGATCGCGCGGCCCGCGATTGAGATCACCGATCGGCTCCTTCACACCGAGGTCGTGTCAGTGACCTGGCGTAGCCTCGTGCCATGGCCTCCCACGTCGCTCCCCCGCCCGAGTACGTCAGCGACCGCCTCATCCTCCGTCGCTTCGACGACGATGATGTCGAGTTCGTCCTCGGACTCCACGCGCATCCCGGCATCGCCCGCTTCATTCCCTCAGCCGTGATGTCGGGAACCGAGGATGCCCAGGTCTGGATCGCCGCGGCGCAGAAGATGAGCGGCCACGCTCGTGGACGGTGGTGCGTGACCCTCCACGACGGCACACCCATCGGTGCGGTCATCGCCAAACCGATTCCCTACAGCGCCGGCGAGTCGGGCGAGGAGGTCGAGATCGGCTGGCGCTTCCATCTCGACTTCGGCGGTCGCGGCTATGCCACCGAGGCAGGGGAACTCATCCTCGCCGCCTGTCTGGCGAGCGGCCTCGACCGGGTCATCGCCGTCGTCGACGCGGAGAACGTCGCCTCGCAGGCGGTGTGCCGACGCATCGGCATGACCGCGCTCGGGGGGACGACGAAGTACTACGACCAGCCCCTGCTCGCGTTCGAGGCGGGTGCCGCTGGTGCCCGTTCACGCCAGGTGTCCTGGGTGGGTGTCGACGACCCGGTCCGGCGTGACTCGGCAGATGTGCTGCTCGACGACGGACTGCGCGCATTCGGTCGTCAGGTCACCGACGACTATGCGGCGGCGTGGACGGTCGATGCGCGCGACGGGTGGATCACGAGGACGGTCGCGGTCGCCGTCCAGGGCCGCGGCTGGGCGCGCACGCTCATCCTCAACCGCGACTCCGACACCGGTCGGTGGACCAGTGCGACGCACGAGCGCGGAGCGCCGCCGACCTCGTTGCCCCGACCCGGAATCGTTGACGCCGACGCTCTCGACGAGGCACTCGACTGCGATCTCGGGATGTGTCCGCTGACGAACACGATGCCGATCAGGCGCCTCGGCGTGCAGACGGACACTGCCGCCGAGCACTCGCTGACCATGGCGTGGATCGACATGCCCTCGCTCGAGGTCATCGCCGGCCCGCAGATCTATACGGGCATCGACGCCGACTACGTCCGGTACACAAGCGGGACCAGGGACTTCACCGCCGAGCTCACCGTCGACGAGGACGGCCTCGTCATCGACTACCCGCAACTGGCCGAACGCACTGCGGTCGACCGGCCGGTCTGACCCTGGATCGAGCATGCCGGAGGCCCGAAAGATTCGCGTCGTCCGGGCATCCGGTCTATGGGCGCTGTCTAAAGCTAACCGAATCGCTGACGTCAGCTCACCCGCACGTCGCCCCCGACGTCGCGCCAGGTCAGCGACTCCTGGGGAGCTTGCAGAGCCGTGCCTCGACGACTGCGGCTTGCGCGACGGAAGCTCAGCTAAAGTCCACTGCGTTTGACTTGCATGCAATCCTTCAGCTTGCTGAAGCGTGTTTTGCGACCTTCCTCAGCCACACCGCAAGGGCCTCGAACGAGGGAATCAATTTCTCAATTGAATTCTCACGTTTGAAATGCATCACCGAGTTCCTGGCCAGGCGAGCATCGTTCAGACTCCTAATACACGACTCCTTCGAAGCTCCCATCAATTGAGGACTAGTAAAGAATTTCTCCCAAATTTCACGGTCACCAATGCACTTCATATAATCAGCAAACATCATGGAGTCCACTAAACGCTGAACGACGTCAGGCTCCCCGCCTGAAGACAAGTCGCTATCAGCAAGAAACTTCTTCCCTTCCTGATCCAGAGGGATTGACTTCAAATTTTTTGCATTCGATCGCGCCCGCTTCAACTCTGGATCTGGAACCCGTGAAAGAATCTGTCTAAGCAATTCCTCTATTTCGTTTGCGCGGAGGAACATGGCTGCGATCGTATTCAGATGGGTTGCAACGTCGTAGATGGTGTAAATCTGCACGATCTCGCCGGATTGATTCTTCCCATAGATGAATCCATGGCTCAGTATGGACGGGATCCAGTCAAAGAGCTTCTCGTCTGTTCCCACAACCGGAACCCGAACCGTAGCTTTTTCCACCAGTTTCGAAGTAGCATCGGTTTGCTCGAAGGTAAGCGACGAGAGAGTGACAGTCCCTATGAGCGTCGACCTATCGTTCTCGGAAAAGAAGAGCGGGAGTTTGGTCCGATTCTTCTCCTTCATCAACGTGACAGCATCCTCGACGGTGGCCCCATGCTGCAGGAAATCGAGTTCTTCCGCATCGTCTTTGAGCGATGAGAGCACCCATCCGTCGTCTCCTGGAAGCGAAGCTTCTGCGCGCTGGGTTCGCTGCTCCTTATCACCTTCGTCCGCAGCATCGCTCTCGTCGGACAACTTGCGAACCAGCACTTCTCCGTAATAATCGGCGTCCGCGATTGAAGGAAACATTTCGAGCGAGTGGGTGACCAGCCACTCGTTGATGTGCCTATTGACCGCAGCTCCTCGCCGCTCCCTACCAAAGCACTCGAGTACATAGGTCGTCAAGAACTTGCGACTTCTATCGTCTGAATCGAGAAACTCATCCAGTTCATCTCCTGGCTCGTCACTCAGATACTCGTCACCCGGAATTTCGTCCCCACCGGTTCCGGCTTGCTCGTGCTCTTGCTGACGGTCGGAGCTCATACTGTTCTCTTTTCACGACTAGAAGAGTAGCTTCTGTAGCCTTGATGTTAACAGCAAGAGTCATAGAAATCTCGGGTCAAATGGGCCGCTACTGGTCGTCAGGCACGCGGCCCCGCTTTGAACGTCAATTGGTACGAGTGAGGACAAGGATCACAGTCCCACAGAGGGGCCCGGACGTCGAACCGTCTGAGCACTCGCAGGTCGGCGGGCGACCGTCCGGCCTGACCCCGGGCCAGTGCACGGCGGAGGCCCGGACGAATCGCTTCGTCCGAGCCTCCGTTCGAGCAGCGCGAGCGTCAGCTCACTCGTACGTCTCGCCGGTCTTCGCCCGTTCGACGAGCGAGGCAGGCGGGGTGAAGCGCTCCCCGTAGGTCGCGGCGAGCTCGTTCGCGCGCTCGACGAACCCGGCCAGGCCGCCCTCGTACTGGTTGACGTACTGGAGGACGCCACCGGTCCACGCGGGGAACCCGATGCCGTAGATCGACCCGATGTTGGCGTCCGGCACCGAGGTGAGTACCCCCTCGTCGAGGCATTTGATCGTCTCGATCGCCTCGGCGAAGAGCATCCGCTCCTGGAGGTCGGCGAACGGCTCCGACGTCGACCCGGAGTCGAAGTGCTCGCGCACTCCCGGCCACAGGTGCGTGCGCTTTCCCGCCTCGTCGTACTCGTAGAAGCCGGCACCGTCCTTGCGCCCGGTCCGCCCCTGCTCGACCATCCAGTCGATGACCGCCTCGGAGGGGTGTTCGTCCCACGTGCCGCCGGCGGCCTCTACGGCCGCCCGCGTCTCCTGGCGAATCTTCTGAGACAGGGTCAGTGTGAGTTCGTCGAGGAGCTGCAGGGCACCTGTCGGATACCCGGCCTGGAGGGCCGCCTGCTCGACGCTGGAGGGTTCGACTCCTTCACCGACGGCGGCGACCGCCTCGGCGATGAAGGTCCCGATGACTCGGGAGGTGAAGAATCCGCGTGAGTCGGTGACGACGATCGGGGTCTTCCTGATCTGCTGGACGAAGTCGAAGGTCCGGGCCAGCGTCTCGTCCGAGGTCTTCTCTCCCCGGATGATCTCGACGAGCGGCATCTTGTCCGCGGGTGAGAAGAAGTGGACGCCGATGAAGTCGGCTTGGCGGTCGACGCCGGTGGCCAGTTCCGTGATCGGCAGGGTCGAGGTGTTCGAGCCGAGCACCGCATCGGCGTCGACGACGCCCTGGATCTCGCCGAAGACCTGCTGCTTTACGGGCACGGACTCGAAGACGGCTTCGACGACGAAGTCGACGCCGGCGAAGTCCTCGACCGAGGCGCTCGGGTGGATGCGGGCGAGCACGGCCTCGGACTTCTCCTGAGTGGTCTTACCCTTGGCCAGGGCGGATTCCTCGCGCTTGCGAGCGTAGTCCTTGCCCTTCTCCGCGGCGGCGAGTTCGACGTCCTTGAGGACGACCTCGATGCCGGCTCGGGCCGCCGTGTAGGCGATCGCGGCCCCCATCATCCCGGCGCCGAGGACGCCGAGCTTCGTCACCGGCCGCGGTGCGTACCCGTCGGGCCGTGAGCCGCCGGAGTTGATGTGTCCGAGGTCGAAGAAGAACGCCTTGATCATGTTCTTCGCCACCGCCGTGTGGGTGAGGCTGACGAAGTAGCGGGTCTCGACGGTCAGGGCGGTGTCGATGTCGACGAGCGCGCCTTCGACGGCGGCAGCCATGGCCGCGCGCGGTGCCGGCATCGGCGCGCCCTTCGTCTGGCGACGCAGGGTGGACGGCAGAGCGGGCAGCATCGCAGCGATCTTCGGTGAGCTCGGGGCTCCGCCGGGGATCTTGAAGCCCTTGACGTCCCACGGCTGGACCGCCTCGGGGTTGGCCTTGATCCACGCCTTCGCCCGGTCCTCGAGTTCGGCGGCGGGGGCGAGCTCATCGATGAGGCCGATGGACTGGGCGTCGGCTGCGGTGAACTTCGTGCCCGGGAGGATGACCTTCTGCAGGGCGGCCTGGAGGCCGATCATCCGCACGACCCTGGAGACTCCGCCGCCGCCGGGCAGCAGGCCGAGGGTGACCTCGGGCAGACCGAAGCGCGCGGATTTCACGTCGTCAGCGGCGATCCGGTGGTGGGTGGCGAGCGCGATCTCGAGGCCGCCGCCGAGGGCCGCACCGTTCATCGCGGCGACGACGGGCTTGCCGAGCTTCTCCAAGCGACGCAGCAGAGCCTTGACGGCTTCGACCTGCGCGGTCTCGGCCTCGGAGTTGTTCGGGTCCGCCCGCCGCAGCTTGTCGAGGTCGCCGCCGGCGAAGAACGTCTTCTTCGCCGAGGTGATGATCACGCCGGTGATGTCGTCGACGTTGGCCTCGAGCCAGTCGACGGTCTCGGTCAGAGCCGCCTCGAAGTGCTCGTTCATCGTGTTGACCGAGGAGTCCGGATCGTCGAGGACGATCGTGACGATGCCGTCGGCATCGGTGGTGCGGGAGTAGAGCGCGTCAGTCATGTTCAGACCCTTTCGATGATCGTCGCGATGCCCATGCCTGCGCCGATGCACAGGGTGACCAGGCCGCGCTGGAGGTCGCGGCGTTCGAGTTCGTCGAGGACGGTGCCGAGGATCATCGCACCGGTCGCTCCGAGGGGGTGGCCCATGGCGATCGCTCCCCCGTTGACGTTGACCTTCTCGTGCGGAATGTCGAGATCCTTCATCCATTTGAGGACGACGGCGGCGAAGGCCTCGTTGAGTTCGAAGAGGTCGATGTCGTCGACGGTGAGTCCGGCCTTGTCGAGGACCTTCTGCGTGGCCGGAGTGGGCCCGGTGAGCATGATCGTCGGTTCGGAGCCGACGACGGCGGTGGCGACGATGCGGGCGCGCGGGGTCATGCCCATCCGCTCGCCGACCTCCTTGTCGCCGATGACGACGAGAGCGGCGCCGTCGACGATGCCCGAGGAGTTCGCCGCCGTGTGCACGTGGTCGATCTCCTCGACCCAGTGGTACTTCTGCAGGGCGACATCGTCGAAGCCGGTCTGGGCGGCGAGCTTGGCGAACGCGGGCGGCAGCTGGGCCAGCGATTCGACGGTCGAGCCGGGACGCATGTGCTCGTCGCGGTCGAGGATCGTCACGCCGTTGAGGTCCTTGACCGGGATGACGGAGTCGTCGAAGCGGCCGTCCTCCCACGCCTCGGCGGCCCTTCGCTGGGATTCGGCGGCATAGGCGTCGACATCGGCCCGGGTGAAGCCTTCGGTGGTGGCGATGAGGTCGGCGCCGATGCCCTGCGGGACGAAGTACGTGTCGAAGTTCGTCGTCGGGTCCTGCGCCCAGGCGCCGCCGTCGGAGCCGAGCGGGATGCGCGACATCGATTCGACCCCGCCGGCGAGGACGAGCGATTCGAAGCCGCTGCCGACCTTCTGCGCGGCGAGGTTGACGGCTTCGAGGCCCGAGGCGCAGAACCGGTTGACCTGGACTCCGGCGACGGATTCGTCGAGACCGGCGACCAGGGCTGCGGTGCGGGCGATGTCCGACCCCTGCTCACCGACCGGGGAGACGACGCCCAGGACGATGTCGTCGATCGCGGCATCGTCGAGGTCGGGGTTGCGTTCGCGCAGGGCGTCGATGAGGCCGACGACCAGGTCGATGGGTTTGGTGCCGTGCAGGGCACCGCCGCGGTTCTTGCCGCGCGGAGTGCGCACTGCGTCGTAGATGAACGCTTCGCTCATGTGTTCCTCACAGTCCTCAGGGACGCGTGCGATCACTCGCTGGTCCCCGCAATGATGGTCACTCGTGCCTGACGGCGACAGCCGACCGGCGTGACGACGTCGACCAAAGCTGATCGATCGTTCACTAATGCTGTCGCTCCCATTGAACACCGCTTCGCTGTGATGGTCAACACACCGCACTCGGCCACGAAATCCCGTCCCGCCCGACCGCCTCGGCGAGGCCCCGACACTCACCGAGGATGCTGTGACGAAGGTCTCGATCGATCCCCTCACCGGGGACTTTCGCGACAACAGCCGCAGTGATTAAGATGAGTCGACCTCACTTCCCGAGCCGTCACCTCACCCCTCGATCCTCCAGGAGAATCATGTCCGTGATCACCCCTGCCCGCCTGCGTCCGGGCCTCGCACTCGTCCTCGCCGCCGGCCTGCTCGCCGGTCCCGTCGTCGTCGATGCGGCCCCCGCCGAGGCGGCATCGAAGTCGTGCAAGGTGTCGATGTCGAACTCGAAGCCGAAGCAGTACTCGAACACGACGGTCAAGGTCTCGAAGGTCGGATCGAAGGCGAAGGTGACGACGACCGCGCACTACAAGACGACGAAGACGAAGAAGTCCGCAACCGCCTCGAAGAAGGGCACCGCGAATCTCAATTACCGGATCTCGGGTGCAACCCCGGGCAAGAAGGTCAAGGTCACGGTGACGGCGAAGAAGGGCAAGACGACGTGGTCATGCTCGACCTCGTTCACGCCCAAGCGCAAGTGACCGCCTGAGCGCTGCAGCACTGAACGCTCAGCTCTCGACGCCGAGCACACTCCTGCGCTGCGGCCAGAGCTCAGTGCTTCGGATGACGCGCCTCGTCGGGCGGGTCGCCCCCTTCGGGACGATCCGCCTCGGCGGGGCGTTTCGTCGTCTCCGAAACGCCTGCCGTCCCCGAAACTCCAGTCTCATCCGGGCGGACAGCCGCATCCGGAAGATCAGCCTCCCGCGGACGGGCAGCCTCATCCGGGCGGACAGTCGCCTCGGGACGGTCGACCACCTCGGCGGGTGAGGATGGAACCTGGACCGATGCGGACTGCATACTCGCGGGCTGGGAGGAGTCGGCATCGTCGCGCTCGAGCGCCTCGAGCCGGAACTTCGCGATCGCCACGGCCACCCATACGGCGAGGAGGACGGGCAGGAGGATCGCGATGAGCGCGGTCGGATTGAGGACGGTGGAGAGGTAGGAATTGAGCTCTTGGGACACCTCGATCTCGCCGATCGCCTTCCCGAAGCCTTTGAGCTGGTCGAAGACGACCTGGTAGACGGTGACGTAGATGAGCATCCATTGGATGTAGTACTCGGTGATCGTCAGCAGTTCCACCGAGATGCCGGTGCGCGTGACGATCGGCCACACGATGAGGAAGATGAGGATGCCTGCGGCCACAGCCACGGAGATGATGCCGAGGAAGAGCCCGAGCTCGAGGTTGAGCAGGGCGATCGAACCGATGTAGAGGCCGAGGATGACGATGACGAGGATCATGCCGAGCACCGTCATCCCCACGGCCAGGGCGGTCGCGCCGATGAATCCGGCCATCTTCCGCCAGCTGCGGCGGCCCGGCTGCGCGGTGAGGTAGCCCATGACGAAGAGCAGCACGCCCAAGGCGATGAGGTGGAGCAGCGTCGACATGGGATTCTCCGTTCGCCTCGACGATCCGCGTGATCTCAGAGTACACAGGCCCCCATGTCGAACCGATGCCCCACACAAGTTGTCAAGAATTTCTTGACATTCGATCGCTTGTCAACCTAACCTTGACACATGACTTCTTTCACATTCTACGGAATCACCGAAGACCGTCCCTCGACCCGCTGGAAGGCGCTCTTCGACGCCGTCTGGCCCGCCTACCGTGCCTGGTACCTCCGCGACGGCGACCTGGCCCGCCCCGATCTGGCCACCGCCGAGGCGAAACTGCGCGAGCACATGCCCGAGCTCGTGCCCACCTGGCAGCGACTCGTCGACCTTGCCGGCGGCGATGAGACGGCCGCGCGGATGCTCACCCTCTGGAATCCGCCGCGCTTCCTGCCCGGCTGCTCGCAGGTCGCCATGTCCTCTCCCGAACCCGCTCTGCTGCGCAACTACGACTACGGGCTCGAACTCTTCGAACAGGTCCACGCCTCGACCCGGTACGCCTCCCGTCGGGTGATCGGCACCTCGGACTGCCTGTGGGGACTGCTCGACGGTCTCAACGAGGACGGCCTGGCGGTGTCCCTCGCCTTCGGCGGTCGCCCCGGCGACGGGGACGGCTTCGCCGCGCCCCTGGTCGTGCGCTTCCTCCTCGAAGTCGCCGGAGACGTTCCCGAAGCACTGCGTCGGCTCGCGACGATCCCGGTGTCGATGTACTACAACCTCACCATGGTCGATGCGACCGGCAGGAGCGTCACCGCCTACGTCGGCCCCGGCATGGCTCCCGAGATCATCGAGGATCCGGTCGCGACCAACCACCGCGGCAGGAGCCCGGAGTACCCCGACCACGCCCGCCGCTTCCGCAGCGTCGAACGTCAGGACCTGCTCACCGACGCCCTGGAGGACGGCCGCGGAGTCGATGGGATGGCCGAGGCGATGCTCGGACCGGGGGTCTTCAGCAGCGACTACGACAACGCATTCGGCACCCTGTACACTGCCGTCTATCGGCCCCTGAGGGGCGAGGTCGAATACCGCTGGCACTCCCGGAGTTGGACCCGCAGCCTCAACTCTCCAGAGGAGATGATCGTTGTGACTCTCGACGACGACAGCACCGAACCTGTGGATCTCGGCGCTCCGGGAACGAACACCGGTTCCGGTTCCGGTTCGGGCACAGGAGAGGTCCCCGACCCGAGTGCCGCCGAGGCCGCCGTGACCGAACTCGTCGCCTCCGCGCGTGAGGCGATCACCGGCCTCGCCCATTCCCCCGATCCTGCCGCGTTCTCGGCGCTCATCTCCCTGTCCTCCGAGGTCGGGGAGGCATTGGGTACCAGTGCCCGCCTGCTGGCCGAGCACAACTCGTGGGCCCGAGTCGCCGAACTCGCCGACGTCAGCCGTCAGGCGGCGTGGCAGCGCTGGCGCTGAACCACTCCCGCTCCGACCCCGAGGAGAGCCATGGAATCCCCCGATGATCTCACCAGTCGCGCCGAGTCGGTCGCCACCGAGGCGCACCGCGGACAGGTCGACAAGGCCGGCCGGGACTACATCGAGCATCCGCGCAGGGTCGCGGCGAACGCTCGCTCGGCCGTGGCGGCCGACGGCCTCGAAGACGACGAGGCGGCCTGGGTGATCGCCGCAGCCTGGCTCCACGACGTCGTCGAGGACACTGCGGTCACCGAATCGGATCTGCGCCGTGACTTCCCCGCCGAGGTGGTCGACGCCGTCATCGCCGTGACGAAGCGATCCGGGGAGGATGTCGTGGACTACTTCGCCCGAGTGCGGGCGAACCGGTTCGCTGTCCTCGTCAAGACCGCCGATCTTGCTGACAACACCGACCCGGCCAGGCAGGCCCTCCTCGACGAGGAGACCCGGTCACGGCTGCGCGAGAAGTATCGGCGCGCTTACGAACTCCTCGGTGTGGAGCCGCGCTGAGAGAGTTCGGCAATCCGGCTCGCCGGGCGTGACGGCAGTGCTGGTCGAGGCACGCGGGACGGTGACCCGTGCTAGTGTTTCGCAGGCTTTCCGCTCGGCGTCATCCCCGCGGCTCGGCGACCTCGCCGATCCCGAACGACACCGACGAGTCCATCCCCGCAGAGCAGTCCCCCACAAGGCAGTCCCCACAGAACTGTCCCATCCCCAATACGCAGAGGAACAGAGATGACCGCCAGCCAGTCCCCCGCCCCGGTCCGACCCTACGGCCCCACGGTCAGCCAGCTTCGGCATCGTGCGGAGATGCCGATGCTCGTCCTCGGCATCGTCCTCACCGGGATCATCGCCCTCGCAGCTCTCGCGCTGCTCCTCTCGGGCATCCCGGTGGATTCGTGGGCGACCGCCGTGCTCGTCGGCCTCTTCCTGCCCGTCATCAGCTTCGTCTACATCCGCTACCTGTTCTGGTCGAAGATCTCCAACGGCGTCGAGATCACCCCTGAGCAGTTTCCCGAGCTCCACCGCGTCTACTACGACCTCGCCGTGCAGATGGGATTCGGCTCCGGTACCGGACCGATGTCGGAGATCCCTCAGATCTATGTCATCAACGGCAACGGCATGATGAACGCGTATGCCTCGAAGTGCCAGCTCCAGCGCGGCTACGTCGTCGTCTACAGCGACATCGTCGATCTCGCCTACGTCTACGGGGACTTCGGAGCGCTGCGCTTCATCATGGCCCACGAACTCGGCCACATCAAGTGCGGTCACGTCAATCTGTGGCGCAACGGGATCCAGCCGATCCTCACCCTGCTGCGCCTCTCACCGACACTCTCCCGCGCCCAGGAGTACACCGCCGATCGCACCGCCTCGTTCTACGCTCCGCAGGATGCGATGAAGCTCATCGCCCTCTTCGCCGGCAAGAACCTCGCCGGGAAGGTCGACACCGAGGCCTACATCCGCTCGGTCGACCGCCACAAGAACGGGTTCTGGCTGCGACTGTCGAACTTCCTCTCCGGTCACGCCGTCGGCTTCCGCCGCATGAAGGCCCTCAGCCTGGTCAGGACTCAGGGGTGGAACGTCCAGGGGAAGATGCTCTGAGGTTCATCCGCTCTGTGGCGACGGCCACAGCTGACGATGCGACAATGGGCGGGTGCGCTCACTTCTCTTCGCCGCCTCGGCCCTGAGCGGCGGTCGTCCCCGCCGGCTCCTCCTCTGGCCGCTGCTGGCCGGCCTCAGCGTCTTCGTCCTCTCCCTGGTGATCCTCGCGCCGGCACTCGCCCAGTTCGAGAAATCCCTCACCACCGTCACCGAACCCGCTGACCAGAGTGCTCCCCCACCGCCGGTCGACTCCAAGCCGAGCTACTCCGTCGCCGTCGGCATCGACGATGAGATCACGGAGATGCCGGCGATCCAGAGCGCCAAGGTCGACTTCCTCTCCTTCTCCGAGGAGTACTTCACACAGCTCAAAACCGGTGCGGTCGTCGACGAGTTCGGCACCGAGGAGCGCACGCTCTCACCCGACGGCGCCCGCGCGCAGGTCGAGGACGGCACCTCGGTGCTCGCAGTGATCCTGCCGAAGCAGCTCACGCCCACGGTGATCGACGACATCCGCGCCTACTCCGCGGGGACGCTCGACAGAGCTCCGACCTACACGATCACCATCGTCGCCGGACCTCAGGCGCTGAGCGAGGACCGATTCGTGGTCAGGAAGTACGAAGACCAAGTCATGCGGCAGGCGGGCGAGTACGTGTCGAACCAGATCCGCACCGTCGCCGGAAAGCTCACCTGCGACCCCTCCGGTGCCTCCGACTGCCCACGGTCGCCGAGTGAGACCGCGAAGGCCTTCGAACGCCCCTTCACAACGGCGGTCGAGGAAGTCTCCGGCCCCGCTCCGGTCGACACGTTCACGTCCCCGTCGGCACCGGCGGAGGGGATGGGACAACCGACAGCCCAGCCCGAGCCGACGGCCGCGCCGACAGCTGAGGCGACTGACCCTGCGGCCGCCTCGGCGGAGGAGTCCTCCCACGGCTCACCGATCTGGTTCGGGCACACGTGGGTGCCGGCCGTGCTCATCGCCCTCGGATTCGGTGCGGTGACGGTGGCGCTGACGGCCTCGTTCGTCGTCAATCGTGCCGCCGGGCTCAGCCTCGTCCTCGTCGGTCCGTGGCGGTCGATGCGCACGCAGCGGCCGTTCCCCCGACAGGCGCTGCTCTCGGTCAAACTCCTCATCGGAGTCGTCGGCGTCGCGGTGCTTGGTCTCGTCGCGACGATCGCCGTCACCGGGCTGGGATTCTTCGGCGTCGGGGCCTTTCCGCTGCTGAGGATCCTCGCGGTCCTCTGCTTCCTCACACTGCTGGCAGCAGTGCTCGTGAGCATCGTCCTCACCGTCAACGATGCGGTCGGCACCCTCTTCGGGGCTCTCGCCGCGGTCGCCGCCCTCATCTGGGTCATCGCCCAGTCAGGGGCGACCAGGGCGTTCTCCCTCTCCGGAAGCGACGCCGATCTCGGCATGGTCACCGAGCTGCTCCTCGGTCAGGGCAATCGGTGGACGGTCCTCTCCTATGCCCTGCCGACGGCCGTGGGTCTGATCTTCGCGCTTGTCCTCGCGCTCGTCGTCGGCCTCACGGCCACATACGTCTACGACCGGGCCCGGAGCACGAAGATCGACCTCGGCTGAGCGGACCTCACCTGCTCCGGCGGCGTCGGACCCCGATGACGAGCGCGGCTCCGGCGGCGATGAGGAGTGCTCCGATCCCCGCCGTCGACAGCGGCAGACCACCGGTGCGCGGCAGTCGGCCGGCTTCGTCAGCAGCGTCTGAGCTGTTCGCGCCGTCCGAGGCGGTGCTGTCCGAGGCGGAGTTCTTCGCGGTGCCGTCGGCGCCCGCTTCAGCGGAATCGCTGTTTCCGGCCGCTGTCGCATCGTTTCCGGAGTCCGCACCATCGTCGGACCCGTTCGCCGAGGCGGAGGTGTCCGCGCCGGTCGTCGGCTCTTCCGTGGGAGCGTCGGTGGGTGACTCCGTGGGCTCGTCGGTGGGTGTATCGGTCGGGGTCTCGGTGGGCTCGTCGCTGCCGACCGTTCCGTGGGCCAGGGCGCTTTCGAGCAGCGACTTCGTCTGCGCGATGATCTGCTGACGATTGCGTTCGAACTCCGGATTGCTCACCTCCGACGCGGTGTTCTGAACGCCTTCGAGCACCGGAGTGTGCACGTGGCCTCCGGGCAGGTCCTTCTCGCCCAGCGCGTCGCGCAGCAGGGTGGCCCGGTAGGCGATCTCGTTCGACAGGTAGGTGCCCCCGCCGCCGGCTCGCGCAACGGACCCTTCGCTCGGGCCGTCTTCACGCTTTGTTCCCTCATTGAGCGAGCGATCCGCGGGGCAGCCCTGGCGCGCAGCGATGCTCGGGGTACCGGCGGGGAGTTCGACCACGGAACGGCGGTCGTTGACGGCGAACGGCTGCCCGTCGACGTCGTCGACCATGGCCTGCCTGGGCAGGGTCGATTCCGTCCACTGCGGCTGCGGGCTCACCGTCGCCACCCCAGCCGGGATGGGGGTCGTCCCCTGGGAGCAGACCTGTTCGTTGTCGACCGTTCCGCCTCGCCAGGCTCCGTTGAACGCTTCGAGGTCGAATGACTTCGGGCTGCCCTGGCTGATCGTGAAGAACAGCTGCGGCCGGTTCTTCGCCGAGAACGCCGGCGTCAGCGCCTTCTCGACCATGCCGTCGCCGAAGTCGCGCCACCTCACGGGGAACAGAGCCGCCTGGATCTCGACCGGTCCGTTCGGACCCTGAACGATCTCGCCGTCGAGAGCGAGGACGATGGCACCGGAGGGGTTGGAGATCCGCGCGTCACGGTTGAGGAAGAACGGGTCGAAGCCGGTGAGCACGACGACATCACGCTCACTGGCGTCCGGATCGAGCGTGTCCTGTCCGCGGGAGAGCGCATCCAGCTTCGCCAGTTCCGCTTCGAGGGTCTTCTGCGGCACGTCGTTGGCCGCCGACCACTGGCGCAGTGCACCCGTCATCGCCAGGCGCGCCCAGTAGAGGGGCCGATCGTCCGCGTCGAGTTCGCCGTCGGCTCCCATCGCCCGGGCGGCGAGGATGCCTTTCTGCCATAGACCTCGGGCGCGTTCCTCGACGAGGGCAGACAGCCCATCCGTGCCGGTGAGTGAGCACAGCTCGGCGGCGAAATCGGTGGCGACCCGGTCGAGTCCGCTTGCACTGAGCAGTTCGCGCGGGGCCGGTTCGTAGACGAGCGCCTCTTCGACTCCGAGTGCGGTGGGATCCTCCACGCACGTTGGGGTGAACGTCTGTTCCGTCGCCGCCGCGGGGGCGCCGATGGACAGTGTCGAGGCGACGACGGCCGCGACTGCGGGCAGGGCAAGAGTTCGTTTCGTCAGGGGTTTCATGTTCAGCTTTCAACGATCGGATGCCTGAGTCCGGCACCACGCCAATGTGGTTCACAACACAAGTACGTGTTGCACTGTAGCAGGATCGTTCATCACAACATCTGTGTTTGTTCAACAACTGAGACAGCCGTGCTGACCACTTTCGCCTGCCGCGGCAAGGAGCCCGGTCGAGACTGTGCGTCGGGCAGACCACAGGCAGCGCTCGCGGCCACGGCGTGTCCGACGAAGTCAGCGACACCGCCAGCGAGGATCACTCTTCTCCGCGAAGGCTCTCGGCCCCTCCGCCGCATGTTCCGATTCGAGCATGCGGATATAGCCTGGGAGCTCACCCGATCGCAGTAGTGCGAATCCCTCCTTGATTCCGACCGTCTCGACCGCTGTGCCCACCTCCTTGATCGCTCTCAGCGCGAGTGGAGCGCCGGCGGCCATCTCGGCGGCGCTTGCGTGGGCGATTTCCGCGCGGTGCTTACCCCCTCTTGATAGTGCCTGTATAGGGGGATAAATTTCGTTATGACGAAACCGATGAAGTATCGCGAGCTGGTGAAACTCCTCCAGCGATCAGGGTTTACGATGACCCAAGGCAAGGGAGACCACGAGAAGTGAGCACCATCAACGTCACCGCCCGACAGCGGTCAGGCGGCTGGGAACTCGAGATCGACGAGGACAACATCACTCAGGTGCGGACCCTCGCCAATGCCAGCGACCAGGTCATCGACTACCTCGACACCGTCAACCCCGATGTCGATCACAGCACCTGGGAGATCCACGTCATCCCCGACCTGGGGGAGCTCACCAAAAGGATCGCCGAGAGCAAACGCGCAACCGCACACGCAGCAGATCTCCAAGTCGAGGCTGCGCGGCTGTCCCGGGAGGTCGTTCGCGATCTCCGCGCGCGCCATCTCAGCGTCTCCGATGTCGCTGCCATCCTCGAGATCTCTCGAGGGAGAGTCAGCCAGCTCGACGGCTGACGACACAACGCAACTGCTCTCATCGCGTGGTTCTTGCCCTGGTGGCAAGACCCCAGAGTCTGCAAGGACTCCGGGCTGCGGAACTTCCCCTTGAAAGGGTTCGACCAGAACCCATTCTGGTTGGCTGTTGTCGCCCTGGCCGGAGAGATCGAGGCCTGGATGTCCCTGCTGGCGTTCCCGACTCACGAGATCCGCCGGTGGGAACCGAAGAAGCTGCGCATGCACATTTACTCGGTGTCCGCGACGATCGCGCGCACTGCTCGTTGAGTGGTGGTTCATATCAAGGCGATTGCCACCTGGGCTGAGGCCATCCTCGCCGGACTGGGCAATGTACGGACACTGCCGGGACCAGCACCGGGCTGAAGTGGTTGGTGCCCGTATCCGAACGATCGAGAAGGAACGCCGGGATCAGGAGTCCCCGCGGCAATCGTGGCGTCACACGGTGTCGTGTCCTACCCGCATGCGAGAATCAGAGTCAGTGGACAGCAATGGGGCTGCAACCATGCCCGAGCACTGACTCATGAAAAATCGAGGCTAGTGATATGGAGGATATAGCTATGAGTGACGGTTCGATGAACTCTGCTCCTATTACCGCGGGCGTCACTGTGCAGGTGTACGTGCCGACCAACGAGACTGCCACAGCACGATCGTTCTACAGCACGCTATTCGGGCGCGAACCGGAGTTCGAACCGCATGATGATTTCTTCGAGTGGTCTCCGATTTCAGGCCAAGAATGCTGGGTTCAGGTCGGAGGCAAAGCAGACGCAGCGCCTATGCACAATAGAATGCGATTCCGTGTGCTCGACCTCCGTGCTGCACTGGACTTTCTCGACTCGTCAGGAATTGAGCATTCCGAACCCTCGCAGCTGCCTGGAGTTGTTGCGTTTGTCGACTTCTCCGACCCGTGGGGTAATCGGCTCGGCTACTACCAAGATCTTGTGCCCAGTGAACAGCAGGTGGAATATCGGGGAACTTCGGTCAACGACGATGCGCAGTTCATCGAGTATGAGGGATCTCACCAAAAGTAGCACCCTGGGGTGATCGCAGGCGGCAGACTGGAGGTACCAGTGTCGCAACATCGAAACGCGCTACAGTGCGCTTTGAGGACTTCGAAGACAATGGCGAGTCCCCGTTCAGCAAAATTTGAGCCGAGTTATGAAGATTCTCGCGCACGCTTTCACCATGATTCCCACGAATGATCTTGCGGGGACTGCCGCCGCTAACGTGGCTCATCGTAAACGTGAGTGTAGAACCGGTCTGAATCCACCGGACTCGAGCAGACATCTCGCGATGTAGTGCGTGAGGTTACGGAACCCCAACGCCGATCCCCGCAGATGCTCGAGCCTGCCGTTGATCGCCTCAGTCGGACCATTCGACGTTCCCGGCCGGGTGAAGAACGCGAGCACATCAGCAGCTCGACGCTTCAGAGTCGGTCCCAACCGTCTGAGCTCAACCAGCCCAGGTGACTTCGACTTCGGTGAAGCTCGAATCGGTGAACAGGCCCGCGAGTCTCTCCTGCTGCTTAGTCGTGAGCAGATCAGCTCCGGTGTGCAGAGTCCTCCTCGCCCGATACAGGGGGGCTTTCGCTCGTCCACGATGGCCAGTTGTCTCCTGCTGAATACGACGACGAACATCATCGAGAGCATCACCGGCGAGCTTGACGACATGGAACGGGTCCATGACTTCCACCGCATCGGGCAGTTCCTCAACCGAGGCGGTTTTGAACCCGGAGAATCCATCCATGGAGACGACGTCGATGCCATCACGCCAGGCTTTCGGACGGGCTCTCAACCATTGCTTGAACATCTGCTTCGAGCGTCCGGGCATCATGTCGAGCAGACGTGCTGGGTCTGTTGCCTGGCTAATCGGGGTGAGGTCGATGATGACGGTGACGTATCTGTCGCCATGCCGGGTGTGCCGCCATACAAGTGGGGGTACCTCCCGTTTGAGAGCGCAGCGCGCGGGGGAGTCGTCGACACCAATAACGCTGACCCCGTCGAAACGGGTCGGATCATCGATGAGCAGGCGCCGGCCTTCGGCGAGGATCGCGGAGTTCGCGGTGTGCCAGGACACGGCGAGCTTCGCAGCGATCACGGAGATGGTGTCGTGATCGATGACGAGGGCCCGCAGTGCCCAGTCGAGTCCGGTTCGAGAGATCTTGCCTCGTGGTGGTGCCGCAGCATTGGTGTCTTGACGCCACACACGGCCGCACTCGACGCATTTGTACCGGCGGAGGCGAATATGAAGCGTGGTCGGTCGGTGGCCGAAGGGTTCATGGGCGAGGCGACGGACAACGGTATCGCGAACGACCCCGTGGCCCCCGCACTGTCGGCACCAGTCATCAGCAGTGTTGGGCCGGCATTCGAGAATGGCTGTGTGACCGGTGATGTGTTGGCCGATGCAGGTGAGGTCGAGGGAGTCGAGGCGGGCGAAGGTCGTGAGGTCGGGGGTCGAGAAAGTAGGCTTGGCCATGTCGAGGTCTTTCGGATGGACTGTGTAGGAACTTCCATCATCGGAAGACCTCGACCTCTATCCGGGCAAAGACTCGCCGTGTCCTGGGATCACCGACCTACACTCTCGTTTACGAAGAGCCTTCAAAGTCGCCGACGCTCAGACCGTCGAGGGTGTAGGCGCATTCCGGGACTTCACAGACCACTCCTTTTTGAAAGCGGCGGACGCCTTCGGCGAGAGTTCGACCAGCAGGCCGAACTGCTTCCTCGTAGATAGACACGCGGATCCTCCTGGTTGTTCTTCTGTGCTGTCTCTTCCAACCTTGAATGATGGCACGGACACGACCCTTGGAACTGTCACCAATTCAGAACGAGCTGAACACGACTCAGTGGCTTCACACATAGGGGCGCACGTCGAACGATGCGGCATGCGCGATGTCTTGACGAAGACGACAGTCCCGAGCGTGAGTTAGCATCTCATTTTGGCCACAGTTTTGACAGTGGCCCACTTCCTCCGACCAAGTAGAGGTTCCTACTGCTTAGTATCAGCTCACCATACTCCGACGCTCGGTTGCATCTTCGCTTTCGAGGCGGATTTAACAGAATGGGAACCGCAATGAAGCCACTCAAGGTAGTTTTGGCGATAAGCCTATCGATCCTACTCGCAGCGGGTACCTCCTCCCCTGCCGGCGCAGAAGTAGAGGAAGACGCACAAATCAGCTCCTTCGCCATGCAGCAGTACGAAGCGTGGTCCGAACGAGTCGAGACGGACGCACTCAATATGTCGGAAGCGGAGATCCTTCGACAAGCCGGCGACACCCGGGACTACGTTGAGACGACCGTAACGCTCGGGGGCCAGGTCGCTTCTCGAAGTTCCGAATCATCGGAAGAGGCAAATGCTGGCTTTGTGAAATGCGACATCAGGGTTGATTATCCCCATTACTCTAGCGGTGCGGGCGGTGCTATATACAAGACTCGTTACAAATGCGAGTCGAAAGGAGTGAGCACTAAGATCAAATTGCGAGTCAAAGGATTGCTGAGCTTGTACCCTGCTGCCAGCTCAAGCGCAAGGCCTGGCAAAGCTCAGACACGGGCTCGAAGTGACGCGCGAATTACAGTCACGGCCAATACCGGAAAGTACTCTTCCCCGTACTATACTCCAGTAGTGGGGTCGAATGGCGGTAGAGGTACGGGCTTCTGGAACGGCACGAGCACATGGATAGTCACAAGCCACCCGTCTCTTTCGGGCAAGAGATCAGGCTCACTGTCGAAGACCGTCTGGAAGAAGATCTGAAACAGCAACTCTTGCGTGACTCGAGTCTGCGCCGACACTACCAATTGAGGCATCGATGAACGACCAAGCGTTTCACCTAATCGACGAACGAGATGTCCGACGCGAAGACGTAGTCGACGCCTTTCGCGTTGCGTTCTGGCATGGTGACGAATCTGATCCGCAAGATCTCACGTCCGTCGCGGTGTACGAATCTTCCGGGGCGGGCCTTGACGAGACTCTGGAATGGGCTAAACGATCGCAAAGCCCATCCCCTCGAGTAGTTGAGGTGTTCGCAGTCGTCACCTTCGGGAGACAAAAGGATAGCGTTAGAATCGCGAGGTACGACCATCGCCCCTCACTAAAGCCGGGCGAGACGAGAGACTCCGGCTACTTGGAGGGGACGATCCACCTCCACTCCTGAACCGCTTAGCCCCGCCGCAATGCCAAAATCTGCAATGTTGGCGGGGCTAAGTCCTGATCACCAAACTCTCACTCCGAGGAAAGGCAGGGGTGAGTTAATGGTACATCGTGCGTCCCTGAACAGACATGAAGGAAGGCCCCCACCGTGTGATGCGGTGGGGGCCTCGTCGTATGAGGGGGTCAGGCTGAGACGAGTCGCTTGAACTTCTCGGCCTCAACGTCAATTTGTTCGACCTCGGAGGACTTCGCGACGACACTGCCGTCCGAGCTCTTTGGAGCCATGAGAGTCAGTGCGTCACTAACCATTCTCAGGAAGTCGAGTGCGCCCTTCACAGGAGATCTACCCTTGAGGTCGCAAAGGCTGAACTGACGAATACGGTAGTCTCTTGTGGTTGCGTAGGCCACCGGGCGGCTTGAGAAGACGGAATTCAGGTAATCGTCGGCATCGTGGACGTCTTCGAACACATGGTCGCCGAGGAATGCCACCTCGGCGGGGTTCAGTTCGGCATAGATCCAGACCGAAACTGCCTCAGTCGGTTCCAGGATTGCGCTGAACGCGATTGTAGCCCCCTCGATCATGAGCGTCCCGGCCATTGGGACATGATCGTCCACCCACACATCCAAGTTTGTTGTGCTGGGCGATGGTGACCACGCGAGATACCCGCGGTAGATCGCGTCTTCGATATTCACTTCTTCACCTCCTGGGTGACTTGTACTTCGAACAGGCTATCAAGTAGTGCTGGAAAGTCTATGGGGAGGGTCGGCCACTCTGCCAACACTTCGTCGTCTGGTAATGGCGGAAGAACGATCGAGCAGTGGATGTCGTTCTTGATCTTCTTGGCCGGGGTGTGGACGACCCCGAATCCAGCATCTCGCAAGTCTCTCACGGAAGCGAACCTGACCACCCGACCGTCGAGAAGATCCGCGTCGAATGGAGGCCTCACGGATCGGATCCTGCGCGCCAGGGCCTCCTCAAGAGTACTTCTTCCACGGAACACGGACAACTCGTTCTCGCGGTGGGGTTGGGGTGCGCTCCTGAATCTGCCATCTTCATCGTTGAGCTGAGTGACGTATTCCTCGGACTGGAGGCAGTAGTAGGGGTCGATGACGCATCTGCAGCCGCTGGTGAGTCCCACTGTCATCTCTCTTCGGAAACTGGATTTCAGGATCTAGTTAACCACGGCTCTAGTCTGTCTCGCCGCACGACCCCAGGACATGACGGAAGGCCCCGCCCCTCGGCGTGAGGGACTGGGCCGGGTGTCAGTGGCGGGGTGTGTAGTCGTCGCCGGGTGGGGTGGTGTCGACTTCCGGGACTTCGAACCGAACGCGATGGTCGGCTCAACACGGGGCTGGCTACCCGAGACGATCGACGCCTGGGAAGCCGACCTGCTTGAGCAGGGGGCGCGCACGGACCTCACGAAACATCGCGAATCGGAGGCGCAGAGATATAATTAGAACCGTGCAGAGAGTGCGAGCCATCGGCATCGAAGCCCACGAAGAAGATCGGTCCGTTGCGGCACTCCAGTGCATATGAACGCTCCACAGATTTCATACTTTCGTGCGATGCGCGCACTGAAGTTCTCTGGGAGGGTGTCCTTGCATCTAGCGCCAAGGACGGAGAGTTTTTCATGGAGTTCAAATTTGTCCATCTTCGAGTTGCGATTACCTCGCTGGTCGCAGTCGCTCTCGCCGCAGCACTTACCGGTGCCCCTGCGAGTGCTACCGAGCCTGCCAATGTCGACAGGGAAGCCATATCGGAACTTGGCAAGGCGTTGCAGATCCTGAAGGACGAGGGCGTCGAGATCGATGGCGACATTTCCGAGGACGCACTTATCGAGGACTACTACAGTTCGGACTCGCTCGGTCCGATAATCTTGCAACCTTATGCGAAGCCTAACGGATGCTCAACACCGAAGCAGTTGAAGAAGGCAGCGGCGAAGTGGAACAAAATATTTAAATCTGCCTGCGATAAGCACGACTTGTGTTACGGAAAGAACTCCAGGACCAATAGAAACGTGTGTGACGCCAGATTCCGTGAGAACATGAAAAGCCTCTGCAACAAGAGAAAGAAGGAAGTCTTCATTTGCAAGACCGTTGCAGTAGTCTACTTCGAAGCAGTGCGCATCGGCGGTAAAAAGCATTACAAAGGAAAGGGCAACCCCTGGTGATCCCGAAAAATAGAATTCGAAAGATTTCCTATTTGTCATTGCTTAGCGTGGCAGTATTAATGTTAGCGGGATGTGTCGTCATGACGGTGTGGGCGGCCGCCGTTGAGGACGGTTGGATAACAGTCACCGCCATAATGTTGATGAGCTGGTTAGTGAGCGCACCGTTCATCCTCGGCTCGGTGATCTGGACAGCTCTTCTCCTTGGCAGCAGGGGAAAGTCGCGAACCGACACGCAGATTCACAGCTGACCACCGAAGCCTGTTGAGCGATCGAACGGTACCAATTTGGCGACCAACACGGCTGGCTTACCAGAAGCGGACATGACGGAAGGCCCCCCACCGCGGTGACGGTGGGGGCTGGCATCGTTAGACCTCGAGCGACAAGGGCAGTGTGTGCCCATACTTTGGGTGAATGGTGTCAATCTTGGTCTTGAAGTCTTCCCAATCCGTACTGAGTTTCATGATCGAGATGACTGATGCCAGATGTTCCCTAAGTCGCGGGTGCCCAGAATCGGATGTCAAGTGCTGGTGCAAGCGCTCCCTTGGACGGCCCGATCGGTCTCTTTCTACCTTGCGTTTCAGCTCATTTAGCACTCCTGGAGCGAGGCGATCGTAGATGACGTCGTTGGTGAGTTTCCCAAAATACTGGGGCCGTTGAACCTGCCCACTCTGATAGTCAAGGCCCCGCAAGCGAAACATCTGCTCGTAGAATTCCGGAGGGAACGTCTTCACCCAAGGCTGCAGCTCCTTTGCGACAAACTCCTCGAGAATCAGGGCGAGTGCATCACGCTGTCGGATCTCCTGATACCCAGTAGCTTCGTCAACGAGCGCAATGATCCCCACTCTGGCAAGCCCGCGGATAATGATCTCCGCCTGCCGGGCAACATGCTCCTGCTGCCACGGGAGCGCTCCCGACTCCCTTGCTTCGAGGTAGATTTCGCAGACGTCAGGGAGCAGCTCCGCGTTATACCCACTCGCTTTTCCGCCTGAGGGCGGTCGAAAGGTAATCGGTTCAGCTTTCGCCAGTACCTCGTCTGGGATAAACGGAGCTATCGCTTGGCCTTGGAGAATCGGAGGGACACCACTGCTGGCTCTAGTGTTCGCCCTTCGGTGTCGGCCGAGCGCATGGAGAAAGCTGGACTGGGTAAGGACTCGTGTGCCGTCATCGAGGACGTAGCAGGTGAGCTCAATATCGCCGATGACCAACGGCTTATCTGTCGATCCGCAGATTGCAACCTTGTCCACTGACTCCCATCGCTTCTTTGCCGCTGCTCGGCTGATCTCTGTACGTCGCTGAGGAGTGAGCTTCTCTGCTCTGGCTCTGCCGCCAGCAGCCTTTCCGTCAACGTGCTCGTCATCGCTTTCTGCATGCATCTTGTCATCCATGCTTGCATCCTAAGGCGGAGATCGTGCCTATGCAAGCATGTCGAATCAATGCTTGCGGCAAGAGCATTTGATGGGCACACATTGCTCGCCGTGGTCAGGCGGAGACAAAACGCCCCGCCCCGGGCTATAGGACAGAAAGTGTGTCTCGGATCAGGGTCTTGCCCAGCAATCCCAATGGCAACACGGGGTTTGCTTAGCTGATCGGGCTTAGCATCGATGGGGTGCTTGCAATCGACGTACATGCGTGATCTGTCAAACAAGGCTGAAGAAGAACGGTACGACCAGTGCTGGAACACCGAGGTACCGGTGCCCGAACTGCGGGGCCAGCAGCACCGGTGCCCGGGCCGTATCGACACGAAGAACCGAGCTGAGGGTCTTCCTCGACTGGCTACTCGGTCCCCGGCTGCCGATCACTTCGGGTCGACCCGGACCTTCCGCCGCCGCACCCAATGGTGCTGGCGAGTCGCCCCGACCGTGTCAGCGACTGGGGAGATCCATGACCAGATCATGCTCGATGGCACCTATTTCAACGGGTGGTGCGTCCTCATCGCCTACACCGGGGAGAAGGTCATTCACTGGCTGTGGTGTGATCGGGAGAAGACCGCGTCCTGGACGGCGTTGATCGCCCGTATCCCTGCCCCGAGATACGCCGTCGTCGATGGCAACGGTCCCTTGACCACCGTGATCGAGACACTGTGGCCAGATACCCGCATCCAACGGTGTTTCTTCCATATCCGGCAGGCCGGACACCGGCACCTGACCCGGAATCCGAGCTTGCCGGCCAACCAGGAACTACTGCGCTTCTATCAAGCGCTGCCGCGGGTTGACTCCCGCGATCACGCAGCAGCCTGGTTGGCGGCGTTCGCGTCGTGGGAGGCGAAGTGGTCACGGTTCCTCAAACATCGCACCAGGGCCAAGGACGCCGGTGCGAGGCCGGCGCATGTGCGTCGTGGACAGTCGTGGTGGTACACGCATCTGCGGACCCGTCGAGCGTATTTCTTCCTCTCACGAATCATCGCGAAAGGGCACTTGTTCACCTGGTTGGATGCCGCTGACGAGGGTATCGAGCTCGCGCGGACGACGAACGCGTTAGAAGGCGGGATCAATGCGGGCATCAAAGGACTGCTGCGGGCACACCGCGGGTTGAGTGAGGGGCATGCCCGGCGTGGGGTGGACTGGTTCCTCTTCGAGAGGTCTCATCAGGCCGGGACGGGGTGGTCCTTGGTCGGGCCGGAGCATTGGGCACCGCCGAAGCGTGTGCGTGCTCCTCGTGAGGAGCCGGTCGGACCGGTGGAGTACGGGACAGGGTTCTCGTGGGAAGACGGCATCGGGATCCAGAAGGGGTGGGGAGGACGAAGCGGGTGACGCGCCCGGGAAAGACACACTTTTTGTCCTGTAACCCCCTATAACCCCTAATGCGTGTCGTAATCGTGTCATCCGGATATGACAAAGGCCGGATACCTGAGTATCCGGCCTGGTCACCGAGCCGCCTGCGGGAATCGAACCCGCGACCTATTCATTACGAGTGAATCGCTCTGCCGACTGAGCTAAGGCGGCAACCGCACCAACTCTAGCCAATGGGTGCGCCACCGGTCAAAACGGCGATCGCGTCCCCGCGGGGACGCCTCCGGGGCCCACCGATAACCTCCACGGTACGCTCACCAGCACGTTCACCGACCGAACGGATCCCCTCCCCGCACCTCGGCGAACCGCCTCGTTCCCTGGTCAGCGCGGGTGCGACACGTGTCACACCGCCCGGACTCGCTAACCTTGGGAGGACACCACCACCCTGCCGAGAGGACCGCATCCGTGAGAGAGTTCGATTCCACCGAGTTCATGAGCGATTTCCGAGCGCTCATCGAATGCGAATCGTTCTCCCACGACCCGGAGTCGCTGGCCCGCAGCGCCCGCCTCATCTCCCGTATCGGCACCGGCCTCCTCGGCGCCGCCCCGCACGTCATCGAGACCGACGGGCACCCGCACCTGCTCTGGCGCTTCGGCACCGGCGACCGCGAAGTCGTCCTCATTGGCCACCACGACACCGTCTGGCCGACCGGAACGCTGAAGTCGTTCCCGTTCTCCGCCGCCGACGGCGTCGTCCGCGGCCCGGGCGCCGACGACATGAAGGGCGGCATCCTCATCGCCCTCTACGCCATGGCCCAGCTGCGCGCCGAACGCGGCAGCCTCGACGGGGTGAGCGTCCTCATCACCTCCGACGAGGAACTCGGTTCCCCGGGTTCACGCGAGATCATCGAGAACGAAGCCCGCGGCGCCAAGGCCGCCCTCGTCTTCGAAAGCGGCGCCCCCGACGGCTCGGTCAAGATCGCCCGCAAAGGCGTCGCCATCTACCAACTCGAAGTCGACGGCCTCGCCGCCCACGCCGGAGTCGAACCCGAGAAGGGCATCAACGCGACCGTCGAGATCGCCAACCAGGTCGTGAGCATCGCCGCCCTCC
Organism: Brevibacterium metallidurans; assembly: GCF_037101285.1. Taxonomy (NCBI): domain Bacteria; kingdom Bacillati; phylum Actinomycetota; class Actinomycetes; order Micrococcales; family Brevibacteriaceae; genus Brevibacterium; species Brevibacterium metallidurans. The sequence continues at coordinate 64,225 of NZ_BAAAAF010000010.1, read as the reverse complement.
ACTCCCCCGCCGTCGGCACCTCCGTCGTACCCACCGTCATGCGCAGCGGATCGACGACGAACACCGTCCCCGCCGAGGCGGTCGTCGGCATCGACTCCCGCGCGGCCACCATTTACGAACAGGAGCGCATCGACGCGGAGCTGCGCTCCCTGACCCCGACCGTGGCCGGAGCGAAGCTCCACCTGCGCGGCGGCATCAACCGGGCACCGCTCGAAGAGGAGATGGCGATGGGCCTCTACGCCCGCGCCCAGCGCCTGGCGGCAGGCCTCGGTCATCCGCCGCTGCGTTCGGTCGCCGTCGGCGGGGGCTCGGACGGGAACTTCACGGCAGGAGTCGGCACCCCGACCCTCGACGGGCTGGGCACCGTGGGCGGCGGATCCCACGCCCGGACCGAACACGCCCTTCAGGTGTGGATACCCCGCCGCGTTGAACTCACCGCCGCCCTCGTCGGCGAACTCCTCGACGAAGACTGAGCACCCCGCACCCCGCTGACCTCAGCGCTCGGCCGGCCTCAGCGCTCGGACTGCTTCAAGACACCGCCGGTGCACTCAGGCGGCGCCGTCGCGGTTCTGCGCGAGCCACGGGTTCGAGAGCAGGACGAACGCCGATTCGACGATGAGCACCGGAGACATGTTCGTCTGCAGACGCCGCCGCGCCTCGGCGATCGCATCGATGCGCAGCAGCGTCGTGTCCGCTGTGTCCTTGTTGCCCTGCTCGGCGATGAGATCGTCCTCACCGGCGTTGATCCACCCATCGCGCATGCCCAGCTGGAACATGAGGATGTCCCGGTAGAGGCTCATGAGCTCGAGGAAGATCCGGTCGAGTTCGTCGTTGCGGGCACGCACCGACCGCCGCTTCTGCTCCTCCTCGAGCTTGCGGATCTGCGCCCGAGCCGTCGGCGGGATCGTCTTCTCTCCGGCGATGCCCAGCGTGTCCATGAGGTCGCTGCGCTCCTTCGCGTTGCGCTCCTCGACGCGTGCCTTCGCCGTCTCCGCGGCCTCCTCGACGATGCGACCGGCCAAGCGGATCGTCGCCCCCACCGAGGTGAGCTGACCGGGGATCTTGAGGATCTTCCGTCGCTCGTCGGCGGCCGACTCGCTCAGCGCCATGTACTTCGCACGCCCGATGTGGTTCTGGGCCACCGCGGCCGCCCACCTCGCACGTTCGGGATCGACGTGGTCGCGGTCGATGAGGAGACTCGCGACCGCTTCGCGCGAAGGGATCCGCAACCGCACCGGACGGCACCGGGAGCGGATCGTCGTAAGCACGTCGATCGGGCTCGGCGCGCAGAGCAGCCACACGGTCGCCGGCGGCGGTTCCTCGATCGCCTTGAGCAGGACGTTGGCAGTGCGTTCGGTCATCCGGTCGGCGTCTTCGATGATGACGACCCGCCACGGCGAGTTCACCGGCGCGGACTGCGCCCGGCCGACGAGTTCGCGCACCTCGTCGATGGCGATGACGGACTTCTGCGTCGACATGATCGTCAGCGACTCGTGGTGGCCTTTGAGCACCCGGTCGGTGACCTCGTTGGGTGCCTCACCGCCGGAGATGAGCGCGGCCGCGAAGGCGCGGGCGGCATTCGACCGCCCTGACCCGGGAGGGCCCGTGAACAGCCATGCGTGCGTCATCGCCCCGGGCGAGTGGAGCGCGTACTCGAGCTGACGGACGACGTCGTCCTGGCCGACGAGTTCGTCGAAGACGCTCACCGCGTCCCCTCCGGTCCGCGTCCCCGGCTCCGGTTGCGCTCACGCTGCCGGCGGACCCGCTCACGGGCTTGGCGTTCGATCTCGGCCTGCGCCTGCAGCCGCTCGCGGCTCATCTGCCGGGCGCTGGGGGCCGGCAGCACCGTGGTCTCGGCTTCGCCTGCCGCCGAGGCGTCGTCCGCCGAGCCTTCGGCACCCGAAGTGTCGATGACCGTCGTCGGCGCCTCATCGGGGTCGTCCTCGTCGGTCATCGGTGCGCTCGGAGTGAATCGTCCAGCCGGCAGAACCGTCGTCGCGGCCTCCTCCGCGGAGTTCTCGGACACCGAGTCGTCCTCGATCGGAGTGTCATCGGACGCGGCTCCGTCATCGGCAGAGGCAGCATCCGGCGCAGCGGTCGTCGAGTCCTCCTCGATCTCCTCACGTTCGACGACAACAGCCTCGTTGTCCTCCTCGTCCCTGAGGTCGGCGCCGAGGTCAACACGATCGGTCGCGTCCCCGTCATCATCGGCATCGGGTCCCGCGCTCGGAGTGATGCGCTCATCAGAGACCGGAATGAAACGCGCTCGCGGCTCGTCGTCATCCTCGAGCTCACCGGTGCTCGCAGCTGGGGTCGCACTCGACTCGCGACCGGCCGCCTCGGCGGAGGCACCGGTGAGCGGGGCGGCGCCATCGACCGGGCCAGGCGTCCCGAAGACGATGGTCTCGGACTCCTCGGATACGACATCCGTCTGCGGTTCCGCTTCGGCGACCGGAGGCACCGGCTCCGCGGCGGACCGGCGGGTGGGCTGGGACGCCCGGTCCGCCTCGGCGAGGGAACGTCCCTTGGTCAGGGTGTGCGGGAGGCGGGCATGGACGGCGGTGAGGATCTCAGCGGAGAGCTGATCAGCGGGCACGGCGGCGTCGAGGACGATGTAGCGCTCCGGGTCCTTCTGCGCGCGGGAGAGGTAGGTCTGGCGCACCCGCTGGTGGAACGGCTGGTTCTCCTCGTCGAGGTAGTTGTTCTCTCCGCGGGCGCTCATCCGCTCAGCGGCGACCTCAGGGTCGATGTCGAGGACGATCGTCAGGTGCGGGATGAGGCCCTCGGTCGCCCAGCGGCTGAGCGCGAGGATCGTCGTCGGATCGAATTCGCGGCCGGCGGCCTGGTAGGCGACCGTCGAGTCGATGTAGCGGTCGGTGATGACGATGCTGCCCGCGTCGAGACCCGGGTCGACGAGGGAGGCGACATGGTGGGCGCGGTCGGCGGCGAAGAGGAGCGCCTCGGTGCGGGGGCTCGGGGGGTCGGAGTCGAAGAGCACGGACCGGATCTGCCGGCCGAGCTCGGTGCCGCCGGGTTCACGCGTCGATTCGACGCTGTAGCCTTCGTCGGCCAGCGCTCGGGAGAGGCGGGCGATCTGGGTGCTCTTGCCCGAACCGTCGCCGCCTTCGATGGCGATGAAGAATCCGGGACCGAAGCGGTCGGCGAGTGCGCCGACGCCGTCCTTGCTCGCATCCTCGGACTGCGCGTGGGGGCGGAAGCCGTGGACGATGTCGACGGACAGTCCCTGCATGCCGTGCGGGTCGAAGACGAAGAGTCCGACGATGCCGGCGACGAGGGCTGCGAGCCCGATGAGGACGAAGGCGACGTCGGCCGGGGGCAGCGCCCAGATCGGGGCGGTGCCGATCGGGTCGACGGTGATGTTCACGGCGTTGATGAGCAGCGCGATGAGACCGCCGCCGACGGCGCCGATGCGGCGGGAGAAGTCGTAGACCTGTGAGCGCACGCCGATGCCGACGAGGAACGCGACGACCCCGGTGAGCACGACCTTGCCGGAGAGTTCGTCGATCGCACCGGTGGCGACGAGGAGGAGCCCGGAGACGGCGAGGGCGAACGCGGAGACGCGGGGCCGGGACATGCCGGGGGCGAACGTCGGTCCCATCTCGAAGCCGATCGCCCAGCCGAGGAGGGCGACGACGAGGATGAGCGCGTACCCGGCCTGACCGAAGCTGTGCTCGACGGCGGTGGGCTGGGCGAGGATGAACGCGGCGCCGAGGACCCCGAAGAGCGCGATCGGCACCCACGGCTTCTCGATCGACGCCGGGGGCCTGGCCACGCGGGCCTTCGCGATCGGGAAGGCCCCGGTCGTCGCCGTCTCCGCGTGGAGGGCGCGTTCGGGGGTGAGGTAGATCATCACGGCACCGATGACGAGGGCGACGCCGACGAGCAGACTCATCCAGCCCAGCGCCTGTGTGCCCGCGGCCGCACCGCCCATGATCTGGAACGAGCAGGCGAGGAAGAGGAGCACGGTGGCGGGCACCCCGACACGGCGCCACGGCTTCTCGTTCGTGAACGGGGTCAGGCTCATGAGCAGGCCGACGACAGCACCGAGGACGAGGGCCGCCACCCAGCTCAGCCACGCGCTCGGGGCGAGGCTGAGGACGATGAGGAGGACAGCCTCGGCGACGGTGGACAGGCTCAGGGCGAGCTTGCGCACGGCGGGACCGCGGCGGGCGAAGACCTTGGCCGGGATGAAGAGCCCGGCACCGGCGAGGACGAAGACGATGAGGAGGGAGAGGCTGCCGGCCTGGTTGTCGAACTCGCCGGCCCCGATCATCTCCCCGATCATCGTGAACCCGCGACCGCTGACGGTCGTGAGGTACCCGCTGGTGCCGGCCACGACGTAGCTGATCGCAGCGAGGACGATGAGAGCGCCCCAGACCGCGGTTTCGGTGACCAACCGGCCAGGAGCGCCGGGAAGTCGATGTCCTGTAGTCGTCAACATGCTCACGCCACTACCCTATCCGCAGCTTCTGACATATCTCTTGGAAGGCCTCGCCTGTCCGCCCGCCACCCGGTTTCGCGTACGCCCATCCTCTACTCTGGAGCCGTGGCAGTTGAGAGCTCACCCCAGACCCCGACGATGGACCTCGTCGACTCAGCGGGCATGTCGGCGATCGACGAACTCGCCTTCGCGCGTGTCCTCCTCGATTCCGTCAAGACCGGTCGCAGAGGTCCGACCCTGCGCCTCTACCGTCCTGCCCCGACGCTCGCCTTCGGGGCCAGGGACCGCTTCCTCCCCGGGTTCCCCGCCGCTGTCGAGGCCGCTCGCGCCCACGGGTTCACCCCGGCCCTGCGCAGTCTCGGCGGCCGCGCCGCCGCCTACCATCCCGGGTCCCTCGTCATCGACCACATCGAACCCAGCGATTCCTTCATCACCGACACGACGAAGCGCTTCAGCTCCTTCGGAGCCGACTACGCGCAGGTGCTGCGGAGCCTGGGTGTCGACGCCCGCCTCGGCGAGATCCCCGGCGAATACTGCCCGGGCGAGTACAGCGTCAACGTCGCCGGGCGGATCAAGGCCATCGGCACCGCGCAGCGCGTCGTCTCCGGGGCATGGCTGTTCTCGTCCTCGGTCGTCGTCACCGACCCCGACCCGATCCGGGCCGTGCTCACCGACGTCGAAGCCGCCCTCGGGGTCGACTGGGATCCGGCCACGGGTGGGGCGATCAGCGAGATCCATCCGGAGATCACCGTGGATGCCGTCGCCGAGGCGTTCGCCTCCTACTACGGCCGTGCACACACGCTCACGCCGAGTTCACCGACCCCCGAGGAGCTCACCGCCCTGCCCGAGCAGGCTGCCAAGCACGTGCTGTGAGCATCAGCGCCGACGGCGACCTGCCCCGATCACACCGCTGAGCACACTGCTCCGCACCTGATCCCTCGGGTTCCTGCGCCCTTTTGCCGGCGCGCCCAGGATTGAGCGCCCACTCGCGGGTGAGACCCGGGCGAGGTTCACCCGCGAGTGGGCGGACAATCGCCGCAGCGTGGGCGCACACGCCGATCCTCAGGGAGTCTTCGGCTTCGCCGTCGTCTTCTTCGCAGCCGTCGTCTTCTTCGCAGCCGTGGTCTTGGCCGCAGTGGTCTTCTTCGCCGACGTCTTCTTCGCGGGCGCCTTCTTGGCCGGTGCCTTCTTCTTCGCCGGTCCCTTCGCACGCTTCTCCGCGAGGAGTTCGGCCCCGCGGGCAGGCGTGATCGTCTCGACGTCGTCGTCCTTGCGCAGGGTCGCGTTCGTCTCCCCGTCGGTGACGTAGGGACCGAAGCGACCGTCCTTGACGACCATCGGCTTCTTCGTCTCCGGGTCCTCGCCGAGCTCCTTGAGCGGCGGCTTCGCCGTCCGTCCGCCCCGCTGCTTGGGCTGGGCGTAGATCGCCAGGGCCTCGTCGAGGGTGATCGTGAAGATCTGCTCCTCATCGGTCAGCGACCGCGAATCCGTGCCCTTCTTCAGGTACGGGCCGTAGCGGCCGTTCTGCACCGTGATGTCCGTGCCCTCCTCGTCCTGGCCGACGATGCGGGGCAGGCTGAGGAGCTTGAGCGCGGTCTCGAGGTCGATCGTGCCGACGTCCATGGACTTGAACAGGGAACCCGTGCGCGGTTTGGGCTTCTTCGCACCGCGCTTGGGCTTCTCCTCCGGCTCCGGCAGCACCTCGGTGACGTAGGGGCCGAACCGGCCGTTCTTCGCCACGATCGTGTGCCCGGTCTCCGGGTCGACGCCGAGTTCACGGTCACCGTCACCCTGGGTCTCGATGAGCTCGGCAGCCTTGGCTGCGGTGAGCTCGTCCGGGGCGAGGTCGTCGGGCAGGGACACCCGCTTGGGGTCCTCGCCCTCGACCGCCGAGGCGACCTCGAGGTAGGGACCGTACCGGCCCACCCGCAGCGCCACGCCCTCGCTGATGGGAACCGTGTTGACCTCACGGGCGTCGATGTCGCCGAGGTCGTCGACGATCTCCTTGAGCCCTTCCCGGTCGTAGCCCTCGGCGCCGAAGTAGAAGCGTGCGAGCCAGGCCTTGCGGTCCTCCTCGCCCATCGCGATCCGGTCGAGCTCGGATTCGAGGTCGGCGGTGAACTCGTAGTCGACGAGCTCCGTGAAGTGCTCCTCGAGGAGGCGGACGACGGAGAACGCGAGCCAACTGGGCACGAGCGCATTCCCGCGTGAGGTGACGTAGCCGCGGTCCTGGATGACGGAGATGATCGAAGCGTACGTCGAGGGACGGCCGATGCCGAGCTCCTCGAGCTGCTTGACCAGGCTCGCCTCGGTGAAGCGCGGAGGCGGTGCCGTGGTGTGACCGTCGGCTTCGACGGAGACGACGGAGAGCTTCTGGCCCTCCTCGACCTGCGGCAGGCGGGATTCGCCGGACTTCGTGTCGTACCGGCTCGCGTCCTGACCCTCCTCGTAGGCGGCGAGGAAGCCGCGGAAGGTGATGACGGTGCCCGAGGCGCTGAAGCCCGCCTCATGGCCGTCGCCGAGGTCGGCACCGACCCGGATCGTCGCGGTCTTGCCCTTCGCGTCGGCCATCTGACTGGCGACGGTGCGCTTCCAGATGAGGTCGTAGAGCCGGAACTCGTCGCCGTTGAGCGACTTCGCGACCTGGGCGGGGGTGCGGAACGAGTCACCGGCGGGCCGGATCGCCTCGTGGGCCTCCTGCGCCGACTTCTGCTTGCCCGAGTACTGGCGGGGCGCTTCGGGGACGAACTCGGGACCGTAGAGTTCGGTGACCTGCCGGCGGGCGGCTGAGATGGCCTGACCGGACAGCGCCGAGGAGTCGGTGCGCATATAGGTGATGTAGCCGTGCTCGTAGAGCGACTGTGCCGTGCGCATCGCCTGGCGGGCGCTCATGCGCAGCTTGCGGCCGGCCTCCTGCTGCATCGTCGACGTCGTGAACGGGGCCGCGGGCCGCCGCGAGTACGGCTTGGATTCGACGGCGGTGACGGTCAGAGCGTTCTTCGCCGGACCCGAGAGCAGGGTCGCGAGCTCTTCGGCGCGGGCCTGGTCGACGACGACCGCCGACTTCGTCTTCAGCTGTCCCTTGTCGTCGAAGTCGCGGCCGCTGGCCACGCGGGAGCCGTCGAGGGTGGTGAGGTTCGCCGCGAACGGGTTCGACCCGTCGGGCAGACCGAGGTCGATGTCGAGATCCCAGTAGTCGGCGGAGACGAAGGCCATGCGCTCACGTTCGCGTTCGACGACGAGGCGGGTCGCCACCGACTGGACGCGGCCGGCGGAGAGTCCCGCACGGATCTTGCGCCACAGCACCGGGGAGACCTCATAGCCGTAGAGGCGGTCGAGGACCCGGCGGGTCTCCTGGGCGTCGACCAGGTCGATGTCGATCTCGCGGGTGTTCTCGAGCGCCCGGGCGATCGCCTCGGGGGTGATCTCGTGGAAGACCATGCGCTTGACGGGGATCTTCGGCTTGAGCACCTCGAGCAGGTGCCACGCGATGGCTTCGCCCTCGCGGTCCTCATCCGTTGCCAGATAGAGTTCGTCGGCGTCCTTGAGCAGGCGCTTGAGTTCGGTGACCTTCTTCTTCTTGCCGGGGTCGACGCGGTAGTAGGGGTCGAAGCCGTTGTCGACGTCGACGGCGAACTTGCCGTAGGGCCCCTTCTTCATGTCGGCCGGCAGCTCCGAAGGCGTCGGCAGATCGCGGATGTGTCCGACGGATGCTTCGACGTCATAACCGTCGCCGAGGTACCCCACGATCGTGCGCGCCTTCGTCGGGGACTCGACGATGACGAGACGACGGGGCTTCTTCTCGGTTGTGGCCACGTTCACTCATTCCTTCCATGGCGCTGCGCCGTCTGCGGCGCTGAGATGATCGACGGATTGGACGATCCGGCCCAATGTAACACTGTTGTTCGCTTGCCATCTTCATCGGGCCACGCAAGCGCATCGGTCCCGCCGCCTCGGCGGGGAGACCGGGAGGAGGCCCGCTCAGGAGTCGCCCGGCAGCAGCGCACCGGCGGCGACGAGGGTTCTCACCTGCGCAGTGAGCTGGGCTTCCAGCGCGGTGGGATCGACGTCGAGGAGCTGGGCCAGTGCCGCGGCCGTCTGGCGCAGGGTCAGCGTTCCGTCGGCGACGGAGACGAAGCCGGCGAGCGCGGTGTCGAGGTCGAAGACCTGCCCGAAGCCGATGCCCTGCTCGAGCGTGATCGAGCTCGGGTCGGACTCCCCCGGCACGTGGTGGCGGTGCTCGACGAGGTCGGGTGAGCGGGTGAACGCGGTCGTCGCGAACTCCTCGTCGCCGGTGGCCGCGAGCCACGTGCGCAGGGCCTCGACCGTGGTGAGGAAGGCGCTGATTCCGTGGGGATTGGTCGCCGTCGCCGAGGTGATCCTCACCCTCTCGCGCACCGCGGGCCGGGCATCGGGGCGGGGTTCCGCCTCGGCGGGCGAAAGCGATGAGGAATCGTTATCTGCCCGGTGCAGGAGGACGTAGCCGAAGACGATTCCGGTGACGTTGCGGGAGGCGAAGTCGTCGAGCCATTCCGCGGTCGCGGCATCCCAGTCGGCACTCGCCCGCGGGATGCCGCCGTCGCGGATCCACGTCTCGGCGTAGGCGACCGGGTCGAGGGCTTCGCGTTCGATGACGAGCACCGAGGTCTCTGGGTCCTCCACCCAGACCTCCGGCCCGTCGGCCGAATCGGCGGTCGTCTCCCAGTTGCCCAGGCACACGGCTCGACCTCCGGGGGCGAGCACGCCGGGGACGGCGGCGAAGAGCTCACGGACGAGGCGGTCCCCGCTCATGCCGCCGTCACGGTACTCGAAGTCGGGGATGACCGCCTCGGCGGCGGTGGTGCGGGGTGTGATGACGAACGGCGGGTTGGACACGAGCAGGTCGACGGGTTCGTCGATGGGGTCGAGCAGCGAGCCCTGCCGCAGCTCGATCGTGCGCACGCCGGCCAGGCCGGCGCTCAGCGCGGTCAGGTGCAGGGCCCGGGCGGAGATGTCGGTGGCGATGACGCGGTCGGCGTGGCGGGCGAGCAGGAGGGCCTGGATGCCGCAGCCGGTGCCGATGTCGCAGGCCACGCTCACATGTTCCCGAGGGGTGAGGGTGACGAGCGTGCGGCCGGCACCGCCGAGGCCGAGGACGAAGTCGCCGTCGAGGACCTCGGGCGAGGTCAGGGTGCCGTGGTCGGCGACGAGGTAGAGGTTCTCATCGCCGGGGCGCAGACCGCGCGGGACGCCGACGGGCAGGTCGTAGGGGGTGAGGGCGAACGGGGCGCGGGCCCTGAGGTTGACGCCGTCGGGGCGCACCTCCTCGACGAGGCCGAGGTCGCGGGCCGCGGCATAGGAATCATCGCCCAAGGCCGCGGCGAGGACGACGGCCGGCAGTGCCTCCTTGAGCCAGAAGGTCACGGCGATGGCGGCGAGTCGTTCCTCGGCGCTGAGTTCGGGGAACTGAGGGTCGGAGGCGGTGACGCCGGTGTCTGCGGTGACGCGGATGCCTGCGGTTCCGCCGGCACCGAGCACTTCGCGAACTCGCTCATCGAGGACCCGGCGGCAGTGATGGAGGGCCGGGGCGGAATTGTTGCGGGCGAGCGCATCGGAGACGGGTCCGCCCCAGAACTGCCGCAGGTACGGTTCGGTGTACCCGGCGGCATAGAGCCGGGCGCCGAGCGCTTCGGCGGCGGCGAACTGGGCGTCGGTGAGTTCTCGCGTCTGATCGGTCACAGTTGAATCCTAGCCAGAGGCCGGTGGGAGATAATCGATCCATGTCCTCCTCCGCTCTTCACGACATCGTCTCGGGATTCGGTGTCCGCGATGATCGGATCGTCCATCTTCGCGACATCCCGCAGCGCGTCGAGGAGGACGCGGATTGGCCCGACTGGGTCGATGAGGAGCTGCGGCAAGCGACCCATGCGATCGGGGTCGACACACCGTGGCGCCACCAGGTCGAGGCGGCCCAGGCCGCCCGCGACGGCGAGGACGTCGTCATCGCGACCCCCACCGCGTCGGGCAAGTCGTTGGGATTCTGGCTGCCGGTGATCGAATCGATCCAGGCGACCCGGGACGGTCTGCGCACCGCCTCGGCGATCTACATCGCCCCGACGAAGGCGCTCGCGGCCGATCAGCTGACGAAGCTCGAGAAGCTCATTGTGCGCGGGGTCCGTCCCGCCGCCTACGACGGTGACACGTCGCAGGCGGCCAAGGACTGGGCGAGACGGCATGCGAACATCATCTTCACCAACCCCGACATGCTCCACCGCTCGATCCTGCCGCAGCACGAACGGTTCGCCCGCCTGTTCAAATCGCTGCGCTACATCGTCGTCGACGAAGCGCACCGGTACCGGGGAGTCTTCGGCTCCCACGTCGCCCTCATCCTCCGCAGGCTGCTGCGCATCGCCGCCCACTACGGGGCGCATCCGGTCGTCATCGGGGCGTCAGCGACGATGGCCGAACCCGATATCGCCTTCGCCCGGCTCACCGGACGGCCCGCCCACCCGGTGACCGAGGACGCCTCCCCACGCGCCGCCGGCAGCTTCGCATTGTGGGAGCCGCCGCTCTCGGCTGCCGGGGATCGTCGCGGGGGCATGGCCGAAGCCGCCGACGTCATCACCGATGCGATGTGCGCCGGCTACCGGTCGATCACCTTCATCGCCTCCCGCCGCGGCACGGAGACCCTCGCTGCGACCGTGCGCGAGCAGGTGGGTCGGGTCGACGAGTCGCTGACCGGCAAGGTCGCGGCCTATCGGGGCGGGTACCTGGCCGAGGAGCGGCGGATGCTCGAGTCGTCGCTGCGTTCGGGGCAGCTGCTGGCCGTGGCGTCGACGAATGCGCTCGAGCTCGGCGTCGACATCTCCGGTCTCGACCTCGTCATCATCTCCGGCTGGCCGGGCACGCTGGCCTCCCTGTGGCAGCAGGCCGGTCGGGCCGGGCGTGCCGGGCAGCGCTGGATGGCGGTCTTCATCGCCCGCGACGATCCGCTCGACATCTACGTCGTCCACCATCCCGAGGTCATCTTCGACGCCCCCGTCGACGCCGGGGTCATCAATCCCGGCAACCCTCATGTGCTCGGCGGACACCTGTGTGCGGCCGCGGCCGAGGTGCCGCTCACTCCCGCCGATCTCGTCCACTTCCCCGACAATGCCGCCGAGGTGGTCGCCGACCTCGTCGACCGCAGACTGCTGCGGTCCCGACCGACCGGGTGGTTCTGGGCGAAGGACGAACCGGCCACCGAGCTCTCGGACATCCGCGGTGGCGGGGGCGGACTCTTCCGGCTCGTCGAAGCCTCCACCGGCACCCTGCTCGGCACGGTCGACGAGTCGGGGGCGCATACGGGCGCGCATCCGGGAGCCGTCTACACCCATCAAGGCACGGACTTCCTCGTCGCCGACCTCGACCTCGAGGAGCGCATCGCCCTGGTCGAACGGGCGGACGTCGACTACACGACGCAGCCGCGCTCGACCACTGAGATCGCCATCGTCGACACCGCAGCCCAGCGCACTCTGCCGTCGGGGGTGAGCGTGGCCAGTGGCACCGTCGATGTCACCGATCATGTCGTCGCCTACCGGATGCGGGCGAAGCGGGGCGGGGCGATCATCGCCGAACATGATCTCGACCTGCCGGAGAGGACCCTGCGCACCTCGGCCGTGTGGTGGACCGTTCCGCAGTCCCTCCTCGAAGCCGCGGAGATCCTCCGCCCGGACCTGCCCGGAGCCGTCCATGCCGCCGAGCACGCCTCGATCGGGCTGCTGCCGCTCTTCGCCGGCTGCGACCGCTGGGACATCGGCGGGGTCTCGACGGCACTGCATGCGGACACCGGCATGGCCACGGTGTTCGTCTACGACGGGCTGCCCGGCGGCGCCGGTTTCGCCGAACGCGGCAGCGAGGTCATCGAGGAATGGCTCGGCGCCACCCGGGATGCGATCGCGGCCTGCGAATGCGTCGACGGGTGCCCGTCGTGCGTGCAGTCACCGAAGTGCGGCAACGGCAACGAACCCCTGGACAAGGAGGCGGCCCTGCGGCTGCTGCGCACCGTCCTCGGGTGAGCGCGTTCTCACTTCCCGGCGACGGCCTTCTCCTTGACTGCCGGCAGCGGGCCGGGGATGTCGACGGAGACTTCGACGAAGGCGCTCTGCTCGGATGCCGAGGCACGACAGTCGCGCATCGTGGCTCCGTTGCGTCTGCTCACCTCCTTCGCGATCTCGCACGGGTCGCCGGGCGCCGTTCCCCGCACCGCGTCCGCAGCGGCAAGTGCTGCGAGATCCGCGGCCGCCTGTGCCGTGCTGTGCGCGGCGAAGGCCTGTGAGAGCGCCCCGATCGCGGTGACGAGGGACAGGATGAGCGCACACAGTCCGATGACGATGTTCGTCATCCCGGATCGCCTCCCTCATCCGAGCGTCCTCCTTCGGTGCGCGCGGTCGCTGCCGCTTCGACCTCGTCGAGGAAGAAGATCGCCTCGGGCAGACGGATCGTGACCGTGACTCTCGCGTAGCCGCCGTCGGTGCCCACGCGCACTGTCGCAGCCTTGCCCGCATGCTTCTTCGCCTCATCGACGACGGCGGCCCGCGGTTCGCCTCTGGCGATCTCCCGGGCGGCCGAGCGGGCTGCGTCGAAGGCCCGCAGCTGAGCGAAGCCGATGCCTGCGGCCCCGACGAGCACGACGATGAGCAGCACGAGGGCCGGCAGCACGACGGCGAACTCCGCCGTCGCAGTCCCTCTGTCCCCCGGCTCTGCGCCGTCGTGCTCGCGGGAGCGCATCTCAGCTCCCGAGGCCGAGGGCCGTCTGGATGACGCCGGTGACGAGTTCCTTGATCGGTTCGGACTTGAGGATGACGACGAGCAGGGCGGCGAAGCCGCAGGCGGCCAACGTGGTGATCGCGTACTCGGCGGTCGTCGCTCCCGTGTCCGGGCCCCAATCGGGTTCGATCGCGTTCGGCGGGTCTGCTCCGTCGCCCGGTGCAGCGTTCTCGGTCACCGCGGTGGTGTCGGTCGGGGTGTCTGTGCTCATGTTCTCCTCCTCGGAATCGGAACCGCACGCTGTGCGTGAGGGCCTCCAGCGTGGGCGCGCCCCGCGTTCGGTGTCGAGAGTCGAATGAGAGCCTGTGGATACCGGTCGAGCCTCCACAGGCCCCGGGAGCATGAGTGAGGGCGCCGTCCACAGTCGGCTGCACACGAGTGCACCTCGCCTGCCGCGGCCTGCGACCCAGCAGATCCTCGCACCGGCAGACCTGATCCCCGAACCAGCAGGCAGTCACACCGCGGGACTCTCCGATGACGGACAATGGGGACGGTGACGGCAGGGATCGAGGACTCCGGGAAGGACGACACTATGACCACAGGCGCTCTGCAGGGCAGTGACTTCGCCGATGACGAGGTCGTCGCCGATCTCGCCGCTGGCGGCCAGACGACATGGTTCCGCCCCGAGCTGCCGCCGAGCGCATCGGTGCTGGACAGCATCGACGTCGACCCCCAGGTCATGGACGACGCGGCTGCCCGGTTCGACCGCTTCGCCCCGTGGTTCGCTTCGACGTTCCCCGAGACCGGAACCGGCGTCATCGAATCCCCGCTCGTCGCCGCCCCCGCAGCCCAGGCGGACCTCGACGGCCGCCTCGGCCAGACCCTGCCCGGCAGGCTCTGGCTCAAACGCGACGACACCCTGCCGGTGAGCGGCTCGATCAAAGCCCGCGGCGGCTTCCACGAGGTCCTCGAACATGCCGAGACGATCGCCGCCGAGGCCGGCCTCGATCCGCAGGATGCCCGCACGTACTCCGGCGACGCGTTCCGTGCACAGGCTGCTGAGCACAAGATCGTCGTCGGATCGACGGGGAACCTCGGTCTCTCGATCGGGATCCTCGGTGCGAGCCTCGGCTTCGCGTGCACGGTCCACATGTCCGCCGACGCCAGGGAGTGGAAGAAGGTGAAGCTGCGCTCCCACGGCGTCGAGGTCATCGAACACTCCGGCGACTTCGTCGCCGCGGTCTCCGCCGGGCGGGAGAGCGCGGCAGCGGATCTACGGGCGCACTTCGTCGACGACGAGGACTCCGTGAGCCTCTTCGCCGGCTACTCCGTGGCCGCCCTGCGCCTTCGCGACCAGTTCGCAGCCCTCGGCGAACCCATCGATGCCGACCACCAGCTCGTCGTCTACCTGCCGTGCGGGATCGGCGGCGGCCCCGGTGGGGTCACCTACGGCCTCAAACGTCTCTTCGGCGACAACGTCCACTGCGTCTTCGTCGAACCCGCGACCGCGCCCGCGATGTTCCTCGGCGTGCGCACCGGGCTCCACAGCGATATCAGCGTCCAGGACATCAGACTGAGCGGTCGGACGAACGCCGACGGTCTGGCCGTGGCCCGTCCCTCCCGCTTCATCGGTCCCCGTATCGGACCGCTGATCTCAGGGTTCGCCGGCGTCAGCGACGACATCATCTCTGCCGGGGTCGCCGTCCTCGCCGACACCGAGGGCATCGAGGCCGAACCCTCGGCGACCGCCGGCCTCACCGTCCCGTGGCGGGGAACCGTCTCTGTCCCGCCCTGGCCGATGGACGAGTCGACGAAGCACCTCGTGTGGCTGACCGGGGGCGCCATGGTGCCCGCCCAGGAACGCCGCCACTACCTTGCCGAGGCACGCACCGACCTCGGAGCCCTCGCACTCACCTGAGCAGCACGCACCAGTTACCGGCGTCGGCCCGCGACCATCGCACTGCTCCTACGATCCCTCAGGAGAGCGCAGGGCTCCGCTCGCTGCGAGAGTGGTGATCGCGTACTCCGTCGTCAAGGTGTCAGTGCTCATGCTCTCCTCCTCGAAGAGGTGACCGTGCGCGATCTGCGAACGGTCCTCCACTGCGGAGGAGGCACACGGACCGGGTCGAGGGGCGGACCCGAGGCTGTTGATATCGGCTGAGCGTCCACAGGGTCGATGCACATGAGCCCCGCGGCACTCGACAGGAGTGCGTGCAGGAGTCCGCTCAGGTCCTCAACCGGCCCAGTCGTCCCTGAGCACCGCCATGATCACCTCGTCGTGGCGACGACCGTTGAAGAACACCGCTTCGCGCCGCCTGCCCTCCTCGACGAAGCCGGCCTTCGAGTACGCAGCGATGCCGCGGGTGTTGAACGCCCAGGTGCGCAGTTCGATGCGGTTGAGGCCAAGCTGGAGGAACCCGTAGCGCAGCGCCAGGCGCACGGCGTCGGCTCCGAAGCCGTGCCCGTGGAACTCCGGTCCGAGGATGATCGCCAGCGTCGCCGACTGATTGATCGTGTCGCGTCCGAAAAGGGTGACGTGTCCGACGAACTCCTCGGTCTCGAGCAGTTCGATGCTCAGGCCCACAGAACTCGAGTCGGTGTTCGCACTCCACTGCGTGAACTGCTCGGACACACCGCCTTCGGGACGCGGCAGCACGGTGCTGTTCTGGAGGACGACGATCGAGGGGTCGAACCACCACTGCTCGAGGTAGGGAAGGTCAACGGACTGGAGGGGGCGCAACCGCACGGAGGTGCCGACGAAGAGGTTCTCGGCGTAGCGCTCGGCTTCGTCGACGTCGGTGAGTCGTTGGAACGGTGTCACGGAAGTCGGTGTCGCAGCAGACATGGCCCGACCCTATCAACCGCAGCCGAGCCCTCCACTCAGGAGAACACGGTCGTGAGGTCGGTGAGCAGGGAGATGACGACGGGGACGACGGAGAGCAGGAGGAACGCGGGCAGGATGCACACCCCGAGCGGGATGACGAGACGCACGCCCAGTGCCGCTGCCGCCTCCTGACGCCGCCTCCGGGAGGCCGCGCGCAGCTCCCCGGCGACGGATTCGATGAGCGGTGCGGGACCGACACCGGTGTGCTCGGAGAAGACGAACACGTCGAGGACGGGTCGCAGCCGGTCGTCCTCGGCGAGATCCTCTCCCCCGATCGTCTTCGCCCTCGCGATCCGCAGCAGCCCCGACCGGTCGCCGGTCGCCTCGGCGGTGAGGGTGAGCGCCACGGGGATCGGCAGACCCGCGGTGAGGCAGATCGCGACGAGGTCGAGATCGAACGCGAGTTCCTCATCGGTCACCCCCGCCCGCACCGAGGCGGCCCCGGGCGAACCACACACCTCCGGTTCCTGCCCGAGCAGGCTGCGCAGCCGGGTCGAGGACTGTCCTGCCCACAGCAGGACCGCCGCACCGACGAGGAGGCCGACGATGAGCGCGGCCATGGTCAGCGCTCCGCCCGCATCATCATCCGCCTCATCCACCATCTCCCGAGCAGGTAGAGGACGAGCCCACCGCCGATGCTCAGCTGCCCGGGCAGTCCGGAGACGAGGTCGAGGGGCCGCACCCCGATGAGCAGGCCCAGGCCCATCCCGATGAGGGGAAGCCAGCTGAGCACCCGAACGGTCGCGCGGGGGCCGGCCATGGCGATTCGACGCTCCCGGTCGGCGTCGAGAGCATCGCGGCGGGCGGCCGCATACCGGAGGATCATGTCCGCGGCCGGAGCTCCCGACCGCTCCGAGACAGTCCACACCGACGCCATGCCGGCGAACACCTCGGCGGCCGCCGGCGGCAGGGACTGCCCACGGGACGCGATCGCCTGCCCCGGCTCCTCACCCAGGGCGATCGCCCGGGAGATCGGCTGCAGACGATCATCCTGCCTGCTCAGCGTCGCCATCACCGCCTGCGGAGTCATACCGACCTTGAGCAGGTGCGCACAGTTCTCCACGGCCCCGATCGCCCACAGCCGTTCGGCTTCGTCATCGCGTGCCCGCGGCCGCTGCCGTCGTGCGCGTCCGCGGCCCTCGCGGGCACCGGAGAGCAGCTCCCGCAGACGGGACACGGGATCGGGCGGGGCGGCGAGGAGAATGCCCGCGGCGATGAGGACGGCGAGGACGACGGTCATGGCGCCCTCTGCTCGAGCACGGCTTCGAGGCGGGCGAGCGCACGCCGGTTGAATTCCCCACCGGTCAGCGGGGAGGCCCGCCCCCACACGGGTTCCATCGTCAGCGACTCCCCGGTGTCCCGGGTCGGGATCGCCAGTTCCGTCAGTCCCCGATCGGTCCCCACCCGCCGCAGGTGAATGACGAGGTCGATCGCGGTGGCGAACTGCGAATGCACGGCCTGCGGACTCATCCCGGCCAGCGCTCCGAGGGCGGCGAGGCGGCTGGGGACCGCCTCGGCGGTGTTCGCGTGGATCGTCGCACACCCGCCCTCATGACCGGTGTTGAGCGCGGTGAGCATGTCCCGGACCTCGGGTCCGCGGCACTCCCCGACGACGAGGCGGTCGGGGCGCATCCGCAGGGCGTTGCGGACGAGGTCAGTCAGGGTGACCTCGCCGCCGCCTTCGACGTTGGCCTGCCGGGCGGCGAGCTGGACGACGTGGCCGTGGCCGATGATGAGCTCCCGGGAGTCCTCGACGACGACGATCCGGTGGGCCGGGTCGACGAGGCCGAGGAGTGCGCCGAGGAGGACGGTCTTCCCGGTGCCCGTTCCGCCGGAGATGAGGATGTTCGCCCGGGACTCCACGGCCGCGGTGAGCAGGTCGGACACCTCGGCGGGGATGAAGCCGTCGGCCCGGAGGTCGGAGATGCTGAACCCGCTGCGTCGGGGCACGCGGAAGGAGATCGTCGTATGCTCCCCGGAGATCGGCGGGACGATCGCGTTCATCCGCACTCCGTCGGGCAGGCGGACGTCGACGAACGGGCTCGAATCGTCCAGCCGTCGCCCGCCGAGAGCGGCCAGCCGGACGGCGAGGGAACGCACCTCGTCCTCGGAGCCGAGGGAGAGGTCGAGCCGGGTCGGACCGGTGCCGGTGTCGGCGAAGACCTCCCGGGGACCGTTGACGAAGACGTCGGTCGTCCCCGGCACTTCGAGGACCGCCTGGAGGGGTCCGGCGCCGGAGAGCTGCGCGGAGAGCCTGGTGACGAGGTCGAGGAGGGCCGCGGAACCGAGCACCCGGCCGGTGCATTGGACCGCCTCGGCGACGGCGGCCGTGGTCACGGGGCCCGGGTTGTCGAGGAGGGTCTTGCGCACCTCGGCGACGAGGGACGCGTCGAGCCATTCGCTCATCCCACCCACTCCCCGAGCAGGCGGTCGACGAGGCGGCCGAGGCGGGCGCCGCCGGGAATGCCCTCCCCGCGGTCGACGGCGGCAGACAGGCCCCGGTCGTCGCGGATGCTGCCGGCCAGACCGAGGCCGATCGAGTCGGCGAGCAGGTCCGCGTCGAGTCCCCCCGCCCCGGTCTCGCGGACGACGAGGCGGACGTCGGGGTGGGAGTGGGAGAGCCGTTTGGCGACCTGGGAGGCGGCGACGGCCGAACGGACGCGGGCGGGGGCGACGAGGAGGACGTGATGGCAACGGCGTGTCCACTGCGGTGGGGCATGGCGGGGCAGGTCGACGATGACGAGGTCGAAGGCCTGACCGGCTGCGGAGAGCACGTCGTCGAAGACCTCAGGGTCGAGGTCGAGGGTGTCGTCGCGTCCCCACGAGAGGATCGCGAGACCGTCGTGGACGGGCAGCGCCTGACGCAGCACGGAGGGTCGCAGCTGTCCGCGGGAGGCGCTGAGGTCCGACCAGCGGGGGCCGGGCACCTGTTCGGCGCCGAGGACGAGGTCGAGACCTCCCCCGAGGGGATCGGCGTCGACGAGGACCGTGGGCACATCGCCGCCGGCCCGGCGGGCGAGCGCGCACGCGAGCACCGAGGCACCGGCGCCGCCGCAGCCGGCGACGACTCCGACGGTGACGCCTGGGGCGACCGGGGGTTCGACGGCGGCGATGATCCGCTGGCTCAGCCATTCCGCGGCCGAGGGGAGCATCGCGAGCTGTTCGACGCCGAGGCTCGCCGCCTTCCTCCACGCCGAGGCGGTCTCGTCGCCGTCGAGGACGACAAGGATCCGGTCGGTGCCTTCGGCGGCGGGGATCTCGTGGACGTCCTCGCCGAGGAGGATGAGCGAGGCGTTCTGCCAGCCGCCCGAATCGGGTGGGAGGACCTTGAGGTCGATGCCGATGCTTTCGGCGACACGGGCGCATTCCTCCGTGATGGCGCCGAGGTCGGTGATGAGTGCGATCTGCATGGGCCCACAGTGCCCCCGCGGGCCCAGCGGAGACCAGGGCCGAGACGGCGCCTGTGGACAGGGATGCGAAAGGGCGGTTCCTGTGCACTCAAGTCACAGGAACCGCCCTTCGTCCGGTCGGTCGTGCGTCGCTCCCGGTGAGAACCGGTCGGCTGCGCTCAGGTCGGTGTCGGCGCGGTGTCCGCCGCAACCTCAGCTGGCTGCGGCGTCCACAGGCTCAGCACACGAGTCAGCCGCGCTGGATGCCGTCGAGGTTGCGCAGCACGCCTTCCTTGCCGTCGGAGTCGCGGACCGTGAAGGACGAGCCCTTGTCCTCGAGCGCAAGGAACCAGTCGCCGGGGTAGATCGTGAACACGGGCATCCCCGTCTTCGCGTCGACGGCCTCCCGCGGTTCGGGAACCGCGAACCAGAACGCCTGGATGACGGCCTTCTCCTCGGAGGTCTCCGGGGAGTCCGCCGAATCCGAGCGCTGCCCATCCGCGCCTCCGGTGCGTGCCTGATCCGAGGAGTCGCCGCGCTCCGACGAGTCCCGGTAGTTCGCCATGGGAACGTACTGGGTCGGTTCGTCGGAGTCCGGCGGAGTCGTCCTCTCGGTCGTCTCCTCGCCGTTCTCGGGGGAACCGACGGCCTCGACCTTGACGGTCTCCTCGCTCACCGAGTTCTCGCTCGCGCCGTTCTCGTTCACGGCCGCGGACCGGTCGGAGTCCTCGCGACGCGACTCAGCGGCCGCGGTGTCCGTGCCCGTCGGGTCGGCGCCGGGGTCGTCGTCGATGACCCCGTCGGCGGTGACGACCGTCGCCTCGGTCGAGCGGATATTGCTCTCCCGGGCACCGTCGGCAGCGGTGCTCGCCGCCCAGTCGCGATCCCTCGAGTCCGCGGAGTCGGAACTGGTCTCAGCGGTAGGGCTCGTGTCAGCCGCAGAAATCGTGTCTGCAGCAGCGACGGAGTCCCTGTCGGTCGGAGCGGAGTCCGCGGTCGAGTCCCTGTCGGAGCCCGATTCCGATGACGCCGAGGCGGACTCGTCGTCCGTCGTTGCCGACTTGGTTCCGCCCTCGAAGATTCCGAGGGGTCCCGGTCCGGGTTCGTCGGCGGAGGTCACGGTCGAGGAGGCGACCATGCCCGAGTCGCTGCTCGAACCCGAGCCGCTGCGCACATCAGGTCGCGGATCGCCGCTCGAGACCGCGTCAGCACGCGAGGTGCCGTCGGACGACGAACTATCGGACGAGGTGTCATTGGCCGGGGTGTCCGGGGCGGCGTGACGGCCCCGACGACGTTCGGAGACCGAGATGATCGTCTCCCCCTCGGTCACGGACGCACCGTCGACGACGGTCTTGCTGATCGCCACCGTGTCATCGGCCGACCTTGTGTCATCGCCGGAGCGGGAGTCCTCGGTCGATCGGGTGTCACCGGGTGCGTCGGAGTCCTCGCCCGATCGGGTGCGGTCGAACGGCTGACCGTCCGCAGGCGCGGGCGCGGAGTGTCGGCCCCCTCCCTGGGTCTGTGCAGAGTCCGCCTCCCGGGATTCCGGCGCACGGGACGACTCCGGCGCACTCGGTGCCGCCGGTGCGCCGGCTGCCTCAGTGGACGAGGGCGCAACGTCGGAATCGGTCGGCGCGGATTCCTCCGACTGCCACTGTTCGGTGCCGAGCCCGAAGGTCTGCGTCGGTTCGCTCTGCGAATGCTTGGGATCGCGCGGATGCTGATCGCCGAGGTAGGTCTGTCCCGACCCGGTGCTCTGCACCGACTGCCCGGAGGCGTCGTCCATGCCCGACGACCGATCCTCGGCCGGCGGGGCGAACGACGCATCGGGGCGGGCGCCGGCACCGTCGTAGGTGTTGGCCTCGGTCGCGGGATAGGAGTGTCGTCCGGCACCGGACTGCTCGGCAGGAGCATTCTGGGGTGCGTAGCCGGACTGCTCGGGTGCGTAGCCGGACTGCTGCTGACCGGCGTCACCGCTGTTGAGGTTCGGCTGGCCGCCTGCGTACGGCGCCTGCGTTTCCGCGGAGCCGCCGAAACCGGGCTGGCCCTGATCCGACTGACCGAACCCGCCCTGCGGGGCACCGAACTGCGCGGAGCCGAACTGACCCTGGCCGGAACCCTGGGACTGTCCCGGACCCGGTTGTCCCTGGCCGAACTGTCCCTGGCCCGGCTGGCCCTGGCCGAACTGTCCCTGGGAACCCGGGTGACCGGACTGCATGGACGCATCACCGAAGCCGCCGGGCACATTGGCCTGCGGAGCAGGATGCTGAGCGGACTTGGTCACCGGGCGGGCCTTGGCATGGGCGGGCACCTCGGCGCGGTTGGCGAACTCACCGGCGAAGAACGGCAGCATCGTGAAGACACCGGCGAAGAAGGCGATGAGTGCGGCGAAGAAGGCCAGGTACGCTCCCACGCTCCAGTACGGCACCGAGGTGACGAGCTGGACGAACGCGTAGGCGAAGGCGATCGAGGCGAGGACCGAGATGAACTGGTCGAGCCCGAGCGAACCGACGCGCATGCTGCCGCTGCCCAGCTTGTTGACGAGCACCGCGGCGACGATGAGCAGGATCGTGAGGACGATGAAGACGAACGTGCCCATCGAATCGATGTTCCACGCCCACAGTGGGATGGAGATGATGTCGTAGGTCTTGTAGGGCACGAAGAGCACGATGAGTGCCAGCAGCCCGGCGAAGAGGAGGAAGAGATCGCGCAGGGTCAACGGCCCCAGCAGACCGGGCCCTGTGCGCCGCGGTCGCTGCGGCACCGGTCCGCCCGGACCGAACTGTCCCGAACCGTAGGGTCCAGGTCCTGAACCGTACTGTCCCGGTCCGGACCCGTACTGTTGGCCCGGCCCGGAGCCGTACTGCTGTGCGGGCCCCGACCCGTACTGGCCCTGGCCGTACTGACCGCCGGGCGCAGAACCGTACTGCCCCTGGCCGTACTGACCGCTGGGTCCGGACATCGGCGCTCCCCCGGGTCCCTGGGGTCCCGGTCCCTGCGCTCCCGGCCCCTGAGGTCCTGGACCCTGCGGGCTCGGCTGACCGGGGCCAGGACCGTACGCGCCCTGGCCTCCGCCATAGGGGCCTCCACCGTAGGGGCCGGGTCCACCGGCGGGCGGCTGGCTGTTCGGTCCGGGCTGGTCACGCCACTGCGGCGTGGGATGGTGCGGCGAACTCATCGCGGGCTCCAGTCGATCGTAGGGACACTGTCCTGTCTGCGGGACCATGCCGGCAGACCTATGGCCATCCTCGCAGACCTCGGCGCTCCTGTGCACGCAATCCTCACCGCCAGTTGCCTTGTCCCGGGCCGAAACCTCGGCGCTCCCGGGCCGAATCCTCGGCGTTCCCCGGCCGAAACCTCGGCGCTGCCCGATCCGAACCCCCGGCCGCACACCCAGCGGCAATAGCACACGGGGCCCGCGATGACTACCCCCGCACGCCCCCGCCACTGGGGTGAACGAGGGTGACCGGCGTCACCTGTCCGGGTATACAGTCGGAGGGAATCTTCGTTCCACCAAAGAAGCCGGAGGGAAACATGACCGACAGCACCGAGGCGACCGAGACCTTCGCCCCGCCACCGGAGTTCGCGGCCGCCGCCAATGTCAAAGAAGACGCGTACGAGCGCGGTGCAGCCGATTTCGAGGGTTTCTGGGCCGAGCAGTCCCGTGATCTCGTCGACTGGAACGAGGATTTCACCGAGGTGCTCGACTGGTCGAACCCGCCGTTTGCGAAGTGGTTCGCCGACGGCAAGCTCAACGTCGCGTACAACTGCCTCGACCGGCACGTCCTCGCCGGCAACGGCGATCGGGTGGCCATCAACTTCGAAGGCGAGCCCGGTGACTCTCGGTCGCTGACCTATGCAGAGCTCCTCGCCGAGGTGTCGAAGGCGGCGAACATGCTCACCGAGCTCGGCGTCGAGGCCGGGGATCGGGTGGCCATCTACCTGCCGATGATCCCCGAAGCGGTGATCTCGATGCTCGCGTGCGCCCGCCTCGGCGCCGCCCATTCCGTCGTCTTCGGCGGTTTCTCCGCCGATGCCCTGCGCTCCCGGATCATCGACGCCGAAGCCCGCGTCGTCATCACCGCCGACGGCAGCTACCGCCGCGGCAAGGAGACGAGCCTCAAGCCGGCCGTCGACGAAGCACTCTCCCACGGGGACACCCCCGTCGAATCCGTCCTCGTCGTCCGCCGCACCGGGCAGGACGTCGACATGACCGAGGGCCGGGACCAGTGGTGGCACGACACCGTCGACAATGCCAGCCCCGAGCATGAGGCCGAGTTCTTCGACGCCGAGAACCCGCTGTTCATCCTCTACACCTCCGGCACCACGGGCAAGCCCAAGGGCATCCTCCACACCTCCGGCGGCTACCTCACGCAGGTCCTCTACACGATGAAGGCCGTCTTCGATGCGAAGCCGGAGACCGACGTCTTCTGGTGCACCGCCGACGTCGGCTGGGTCACCGGACACTCCTACGTCGCCTACGGTCCCTTGGCCGCCGGGATGTCGCAGGTCATCTACGAAGGCACCCCCGACACCCCCGACCAGGGCCGGTGGTGGGAGATCGTCGAGAAGAACAAGGTGACGACCCTCTACGCGGCACCGACGGCGATCCGGACGTTCATGAAGTGGGGCGAGGACATCCCCGCGAAGTACGACCTGTCCAGCCTGCGCCTGCTCGGCAGCGTCGGCGAGCCGATCAATCCCGAGGCCTGGCGCTGGTACCACCGCGTCATCGGCGGCGGACGGTGCCCCATCGTCGACACGTGGTGGCAGACGGAGACCGGGTCCCATATGATCGCCCCGCTGCCCGGTGTGCTCGCGACGAAGCCCGGTTCGGCGCAGCGTCCGATCCCCGGCATCTCCGTCGACGTCGTCGACGAGACCGGGGAGAACCCGGCCGGACCCGAGGGCGGCCTCCTCGTCATCCGGCAGCCGTGGCCGTCGATGCTGCGCGGAATCTGGAAGGACCCGGAGCGCTTCAAGGAGACCTACTGGTCCCGGTTCGAGGACACGTACTTCGCCGGTGACGGCGCCCGTCGCGACGAGGACGGCGACATCTGGTTCCTCGGCCGCGTCGACGACGTCATGAACGTCTCCGGCCACCGCCTCTCCACCGCCGAGATCGAGTCCGCGCTCGTCGCCCATCCCTCCGTCGCCGAGGCGGCCGTCGTCGGTGCCGCCGACGACACCTCCGGGCAGGCGGTCATCGCCTTCGTCATCGTCGTCGACGGCGTCGAGAACTCCCCCGAGGTCGCAGAGGAGCTGCGTCAGCACGTCGGCAAGGAGATCGGGCCGATCGCGAAGCCGAAGCGGGTGCACATCGTCTCCGAGCTGCCGAAGACGCGGTCGGGCAAGATCATGCGTCGGCTGCTCAAGGACGTCGCCGAGAACCGTGCGGTCGGAGATTCGACGACCCTCGCCGACTCCTCGGTGATGGAGCTCATCGAAGCATCGGTGGCGAAGTCGTGACCCGACACTGAGTCCGCACGTCTTTGGTGAGGGGGAACGTTCGGACTACTCTTGAGGAAGAATTGTCACCCCGTTCTGTCGATAGGAGCACTCATGGCCGAGAGGTCGATCAGCGAACTGATCAAGGACATCGGCGACGATTCCAAGGCGATCGCCGAGGAGGAGCTCGCGCTGGCGAAGGCCGAGGCCACCGCCGGGGCGAAGAACCTGGGGATCGGTTCGGCGCTGGCGCTCGCGGCCCTGTTCTTCCTGTTCCTGGGCTCGTTCATGGTGATCTTCGCGGGCGCTGCCGCGTTCCGTGAGGGCCTCGGCTGGCCGTGGTGGGCGAGCTTCCTCATCATCTTCGGCATCCTCGCGGTCATCGCGGTCATCCTCGTGCTCATCGCGGTGCCGATACTGAAGAAGGGCAACCCGGTGCCCGGCGGTGCGATCGCCTCGGCGCAGTCGATCATCGCCGCCGTCAAGCGAGCCCTGACCAACCCGTCGGGACCGAGGTACTGACGGACCAGCTTCGACAGCTCAGGCGCCGAGTCCCTTCGCGGGGCTCGGCGCCTTTCGCATCCACGGCGTCCCCGCGGGGACGCCGGACCCGGTGCGCCCGCCACGGTCGGCTCGGCCCTGACCTGCCGGCAGTGACCCGTCGCGGGGAGGCCGCTCAGAAGTCGATGTCGATGGGTGCTTTCCGGTCCCAGTCGAGCGCCCAGCCGAGTTCGTCGAGGGCGAAGTCGAGGATGCCTGCCGTGAAGCCCCACACCTTGAGCACGCCGACGTCGAAGGCCGGGGTCGTGATCGCGAGATCCGGGCGGGAGAAGCTGCCCCGGTTTGCCGGGGCGACGAGGTCGGCGATCGCGACCCGGTAGACGGAGTACGATTCGGCTTCGTCCATGACGGTGACGACACCTGGCACCGCCCAGTACCCGACGACAGGGGTGACCTGGAACTTGCTCACCGGGATGTAGAGAGGTTCGAGCTCACCGAGGACGTCGACGCTGGCGGGCACGATTCCGGCCTCCTCTTCGGCCTCGCGCAGGGCCGCGGCGACCATCGAGTCGTCCTCGGGATCGCGTCCCCCACCGGGGAACGCGACCTGTCCCGGGTGGAGGCGCAGGGTGCTCGCCCTCTGCAGGAGGACGATGTCGACGTCGGCGACACCTTTGGCCTCGAGGTGGGGCAGCGCCTGACGTCCGGCGTCGGTGCGCGGGGTGCCCCCGCGGCCGAAGAGCATGAGAACCGCGGCGTCACGGACAACGGCGTCCCCGGGCGCCTTCGCCCGGCGCAGCCACAGTGGTGACCCCGTCGAGGCGGCCAGCCGAGTGAGCTGGTCGCGCAGCTCGGTGTCGTCGCTGCCCTCGCCCTGACCCGCCGCGACGGGAGCCGGTTCCTGCGAAGCGTGCTTGCCGGCACCTGCGAGCCCGTCGAGGAAGTCGCTCATGCCAAGGGCGCCATCTCGTACTTGAACATCGCCCGAGCCTTGTCCGGGTCGAGTTCGCCGATGCCGAACGACGGGCACAGGGTCATCAGCGGGCAGGCCCCGCACGCGGGCTTCCGGGAGTGGCAGATGCGGCGACCGTGGAAGATCACCCGGTGCGAGAGCAGGGTGAGGTCCTTCGTCGGGAAGAGCGCGGCGATGTCCTCCTCGGCCTTGACCGGGTCCGTCTCCTTCGTCCACCCGAACCGCCTGGCCAGCCGCCCCATGTGGGTATCGACCGTGATCCCCGGGGTGTCGAAGGCGTTGCCGAGGACGACGTTGGCGGTCTTGCGCCCCACCCCGGCGAGCTTGACGAGCTCCTCCATCGTCTGCGGCACCTCACCGTCGTAGTCCTCGACGAGGTCGTTGGCGAGCTTGACGATGTTGCGGGCCTTCGCCCGGTAGAAGCCGGTCGAGCGGATGAGCTCCTCGACCTCGCCGAGGTTGGCGACCGCAAGCGCGTGCGCGTCGGGGAACGCGGCGAAGAGTCCCGGGGTGGTCGCGTTGACCCGGATGTCGGTCGTCTGCGCGGAGAGTACGGTGGCGATGAGCAGCTGGAACGGGGTCTCGAAGTCGAGTTCGCACTTCGCGTTGGGGTACACCTCGGCGAGGATCCGGTTGATCCTGCGCGCACGCCGCTTCTTCCCCAGAGGGGTTTCCTTCGCGAACTTCCGCGCGCTCTTCTCTGCCACCGTCAACACAACTGCCGATTCTAATCCGCGGGAGCCGTCACCGCAGTTGTCCGGCTCACAGCGTGCGAACGCAACCGGGACCCACCTCGGCGAGCGTCGAGGAAACGACACCAGGAGACTCCAATTCCCGCAACCCGCGCGTAGTCGGTGGTACAGGTACCCTTGAGCAGGTAGATTTATGTGTGGAGACCATCACAAGGAGGACACTGTGGATATTGAAGTTGTCAGGGGCGCAACGCTTTTCGCCGGGCTCGACGACGAATCGACGAGCGCATTGATGAAGTTCATGAAGCCGCGGAGCCTCCGCCGGGGAACCGTGCTCTTCCACGAGGGCGACGCCGGTGACGAGCTCTACATCGTCTCCACCGGAAAGCTCAAGATCGGCCGCGAGTCCTCCGACGGCCGTGAGAACCTCCTCTCCGTCGTCGGTCCGGGTGAGATCATCGGCGAGCTCAGCCTCTTCGATCCGGGCCCGCGCTCCTCCTCCGTCACCGCGGTCTCGCAGTCCGAGCTCCTCAGCCTCAAGCACGAAGACCTCACCACATGGCTCAAGGACCGCCCACAGGCGGGACTCAACCTCCTCAAGGCTCTCGCGCAGCGTCTGCGTCGGACGAATGAGACCGTCGGCGACCTCGTGTTCTCCGATGTCCCCGGTCGTGTCGCCAAGGCTCTGCTCGACCTCGCCGCCCGCTTCTCGAAGCCGGCACCCGACGGCGTCCTCGTCGCCCACGACCTCACGCAGGAGGAGCTGGCACAGCTCGTCGGCGCCTCCCGTGAGACCGTGAACAAGGCACTCGCCGACTTCGCCGCCCGCGGCTTCATCCGCCTCGAGGCGCGCTCAGTCGTCATCCTCGACATGGAGCGCATGCGCAACCGCGCCCGCTGACCGCACCCGGCAGGTTCACTGCCGACCGCACGAGGAACGCCCCGACAGTGACTGTCGGGGCGTTCGTCGTATGGTCGGACGAGTCAGTGCGTCTGTGCTGCCGAGTGCCCTGACCCTATGCGTCGTCCGGGGACAGCGCGCCGAGGTAGGCCAACTGTGCGCGGACGATCTGCTCGGCTGCCCCGCGGACCCGGGGGTCGACGTCGTGGTAGACGATGTCACAGACCTCGGCCGCCGTCGTCGCACCCTGGTCGAGTGCGGCCCGGACCTGGGCGATGCGCTCACGACGGTGACTGCGGTAGTGGTCGATCACCTCGGCGGGTGACTCGATCGTCGGCCCGTGGGCCGGTTCGATCCGGGTGAACGCACCCGCGTCACAGAGCTCCCGCAGCCGGTCGAGGCTGGCCAGGTAGTCCCCGAGCGACCCCTCCGGGTAGGTGACGATCGTCGTCCCCTCCCCGAGGATCGTGTCCCCGCTGAAGAGGACGCCGTCATGGATGAGGCTGATGCTGTCGCTCGTGTGCCCGGGCGTGGCGACGACCTCGAGGACATCGGTCGGATCATCGCCGAAGACGATGCGGTCCCCGTCGGCCACCGGCGGGGTGTGGCGGGCGAACCGGTCGAGCACGGCGTAGACGGGCACATCCGGCGCCCACTGCTCGATACTGCCGAGCATCTCGGAGTGATCGGCGTGCTGGTGGGTGAGGACGACGGCGGCAAGCCGCCTCTCCCCCACCTCGGCGAGGAAGTTCTCTCGATGCTCCGCCAGTTCCGGGCCCGGGTCGATGAGCACGGCCGCAGAGTCGTCCCGGGAGGCGAGCACATACGTGTTCGTCCCGGTCAGGGTCATCGGGGAGGGGTTGTTCGCGCGGATCCTCATGAGTCGTCGGTGTCCTCGTCCACAGCGTCGTCATCGTCGTCGACGCCCAGGCTCATCAGCCCGGTGCGATCGTCCTCTTCGTCATCGCCCACGGCCACATCGCGGTCGCGCAGCGTGCCCTTCCGGTGGAAGTCGCGGCGGGGATGGATGACGAGGCGCCACTGTCCGTCCTCGTCGACGATCTCCGGACGCAGCGGGTGGACGTCGCGGACCTGGGCCATCGCAGCACCGACGGTGGGCACGGTGAGCAGGCTCTCGACGATGAGCCGAGTGCTCGCACTGATCCGGTTGGGGTCGTCCTCGGCGTCGGCGAGGATCTCCTCGGGCCGCTTCCACCCGCCGGAGCTCTCGTTCGAGGACAGGAAGTCGACGTCCTGACCGAAGGGAACGGCCGCCAGGAAGTACGTGGTGTCGAAGCGGTGAAGCTGGGTGGCCGTGTTGATCCACCGCAGCCACGGTTTGAGCAGGTCCGGCCGCAGGCGCAGGTCGCGCTCACGCAGGACCTGGGACC
Organism: Brevibacterium metallidurans; assembly: GCF_037101285.1. NCBI lineage: Bacteria > Bacillati > Actinomycetota > Actinomycetes > Micrococcales > Brevibacteriaceae > Brevibacterium > Brevibacterium metallidurans. The sequence continues at coordinate 34,857 of NZ_BAAAAF010000010.1, read as the reverse complement.
ACGACACCTCGTTCGACAGGAGGCGGTAGCGGGTCGACTGCCATTCGGTCTGCGGGGTGGCGACGAGGTCGTGGTCGACGTTCTCGGCCAGCAGCACCCCCGTCGAGGCGAACGCGACCCGGGCGGCCGCCGAGAACTGCTGGAGCGCCCGGGACTTGTTCTCGATGCTCAGCGTCATCGCGCAGCGCGAGGACTTCCATCCGGTGACGGGCAGTTTGCGCAGGTCGCTGGGCCGCAGATCGCCGACCGGGTAGGCCCAGCGGTTGCGGTCCTCGACGCCGCGGGCGTCGAGCTGACGGGTCACGAACGTCTCGAGCCCCGCACGAGTGTCCCTGACGAGGATGATCGCCGAGGCAGGTCGCGGGGGTTCGGGAACCGGCTGCCGGCCCTCCGAATGCCAGAGGTCGAGCAGCCAGGTCAGTTCGTCCGAGACCGGCAGAGAGCGTCCGCTAAGCGGCATCGTCCTCGACCTCGACGACGACCTCGACCTCGACGGGCGTGCCCAGCGGCAGGGTGTTCACGCCCACCGCGCTGCGGGCGTGCTGGCCCTTGTCGCCGAAGATCTCCCCGTAGAGTTCGGAGACGCCGTTGATCACCGCAGGCTGCTGGGTGAAGTCGTCGGTGGAGTTGACGAAACCGGTGACCTTGACGACGCGCACGATCCTATCGAGGTCTCCGATCACCGAGGCGATGGCTGCGAGCGCGTTGAGTCCAGCGATCCTGGCCAGCTGGTATCCGGTGTCGACGTCGACCTCGGCGCCGAGGTGGCCCGTCGTCGGCAGGGCACCGTCGACGACCGGCAGCTGACCGGAGGTGTAGACGTAGTTGCCGGTGCGCAGGGCAGGGACGTAGACGCCGGCGGGGGCTGCGACCTTCGGCAGTTCGAGGCCGAGTTCGCTGATGCGGTCGAGAACGGTCGACATGGGTGGTCTCCTACGAGAGTCGTGATAGGTGAGGTGCTGCTGGCGCTGGGGCCGATCCGGCCCCGAGCCTCAGGCCTTGGGGCGCTTGAGGTAGGCGACGAGGCCGTTGTTGTCGGGTCCCGGGACGACCTGGACGAGTTCGTAGCCGTCCTCACCCCACTGATCGAGGATCTGCTTCGTCGCGTGAACGATGAGCGGAACGGTGACGTATTCCCACTTGGTCATGTCTCTCCTACTTCGGTCGTCGGCGCCCGGCGGAACCGGGCGGGCTGGCAGCACGGAGCGTCGGCGGCTGCCCGATCCCACACTAGCGGAGATGGGCGACGCGTGGCGACGGGCGATCGGTGTCGGGTCGCCGAGTGCTGAATGCAATCGGGGGGGAACGATCCTGAAGATCGTTCCGCCCCGTTTGTCGGTCCGAGACTGTCAGTCAGAGACTGTCAGTACGAGCTGTTCGGCGTGCGGTCAGTTCCCGCCGAGGCCGGGAGCGTCGTCTCCCCCACCGCCGCCGTTGTCTCCGCCGCCGTTTCCGCCGTCGCCGCCACCGCCGTTTCCGCCGCCGACACCGCCGCCGTTACCGCCACCGCCGTTGCCACCGCCGTTGGAGGATCCTCCGCCGCCGTTGCCGCCGCCACCGCCTCCGCGGTTGGTGTCGGTCGACGAGGAACCGCCGCTGCCGCCGGAGCCGCCGCCCTGGAAGTACTTCGAGCTCGGCTTCGGGAAGCCGGTGTTGCCCTTGGTGAACTTCACGGCCTTGCTCATGTACGCCTGCCAGGTCTTACCGGAGATCGTCGCACCGTAGATCGATCCGCTGACCTTGCCCTTGCCGTTGCGGCGCCAGTCGCGGGTGCCTCGCGGGTCACCGGTCCACACGGCTGTCGACAGGGTCTTGGTGAAGCCGAGCAGCCAGGTGTGGCCGACCTCGAAGTTCGTCGTACCGGTCTTCGCACCGGCCGGGACTCCGATGCCCAGACCGCTGGTCGTACCGCCGTTGAACGTCTGCGTCAGAGCGTACGCGACACCGCGCGCCACCTGCTTGTCGAGGACCTGTTTGCAGGCCTCGCCGGGAACGTCCATCTTCTTGCCGTTGCGGTCCTTGATCTCGGTGATCGGCCGCGGTCCGCAGAACTCCCCGTCGTTGGCGAACGTCGCGAATGCGGCGGCCATGGCGATCGGCGTCGTCTCGGTCGTACCGAGGATCGACGACGGCGAGAGCGCCTGGATGAAGCCCTGACTGTCGGCGGTGTCCAGCTTCTCTCCGCTGCCGTAGCGGATGCCCAGGTCCATCGCCGTGTCCATGATCTTGCACATGTTGAGCTGGTTGCCGATCGCCGCGTACCCGGTGTTGACCGAGTTCTTCGTGGCATTGAGCACGGTCATCGACCCGTTGCCCGAACCGTCGCCGGCGTTGTTCGGATCCCAGTCGCCGCCCATGTTCGGACAGCCGCTGTACTTCCACGAACTGGCCGGGAAGTTCCGCTTCGTCGCATTCACCGTGGCGTTGAGGCTTCTGCCCGATTTCAGCCATGTGGCGAGCACGAAGGGCTTCCATGTCGAACCGACCTGGAACCCGTTGCCGCCGTTGTGCTTCTTGTCGACGGTGTAGTTGATGTTCGTCTTCTTGTTCTTGTCCTTCTTGCTGACCTCGCCCTCCGTGTACTCACGGTTCTGGGCCATGGCGACGACCTCACCCGTACCGGGTTCGACCGTCACGAGGGCATGACCGGCACCCGAGGGGTCACCGACGGGAACGCGCTTCTTGACCTCTTTGTCCGCGACCTTCTGGATGTCGGGGTTGAGGCTGGTCTTGATCGTCAGACCGCCGCGCTGCAGGGTCGCGATGCGGTCCTCGACGGTCTTGCCGAAGGTCTCATCGTTCTTGATGACGTTGACGACGTAGTTGCAGAAGAATCCCGCACCGTTGTCCGCTGCCGAGCAGCCGTTGGGCGTCCGGTTGATCTTGAGGTCGAGGCCCGTCTTGATCGCCTCGTCGTACTGCTTCTGCGTGATGTGACCGTACTTGAGCATCTGCCCGAGCACGGTGTTGCGGCGCTTGAGCGTGGCGTCGGGGAACCGCTCGGGGTTGAACGCGGCCGGGTTCTGGACGATGCCGGCGAGCATCGCGGACTGCTGGATGTTGAGATCCTTCGCGTCGATGCCCCAGTACCGGTAGGCCGCGGCCTGCACGCCGTAGACGTTGGGCGACCCCGAGTAGTTGTTGATGTTGAGGTAGCGGTTGAGGATCTCCTTCTTGTCGTACTTCTTCTCCACCGCTACGGCGAGTTTGGCCTCACGCAGCTTGCGCGCGTAACCGGCTGTTCCCTCGGATTCCTTGGCTGCCTCGACGCCTTCCTTGTTCGCCTCCGCATTGGCGTTCTCCGCCAGCACGTTCTTCACGTACTGCTGAGTCAGCGTCGATCCGCCCTGCGTCGTCGAGGAGACCATATTGTGCACCGCGGCACGGGCGATGCCCTCCAGGTCGATACCGCCGTGTTCGAAGAACCGGTAGTCCTCGACGGAGATCGTGGCGTCCTGCATCTCCTGTGAGATCTGGTCGAGGGGCACCTCGACGCGGTTCTGCCAGTAGAAGTCGGCGATCTTCGACCCGTCGGCGGCGAGCATCGTCGACTTCTCGCCGAGGTCGCGCTCCTCCAGGGTCGCGGGAAGGGCGTTGAAGATCTCGACGGCGCTGTTCGCGCTGGCTGTGGCGACACCGACTCCGGGGATGGCAAGTCCGGCAGCCACGATTCCAGCCACCGCGCTGACCGCGACGAACTGGAGGAAGGCTGCCATCTTGGTCGGTTCGGGATTTGACTCAGGAGACACCATGAAACCAAGTTTAACCAACTCGAGTTGAGCGTCGTCTCAGAGAACGGTGAAAGCGCTAGCCCTTCGGCACCAGGGTGAGCAGGGCCACCTCGGGGCGAGCGGCGAAACGCACAGGTGAGAACGGTGAGAATCCGAGTCCGGCGGAGATCTCGACAAGCGATTCCCGGTAGCCGAACACGCCGCGTGCGCGTGTCCGATCGAGGTCGCAGTTCGTCACCGGCGCACCCCAGAACGGCACCCGGATCTGCCCGCCGTGCGTGTGCCCGGCCATGATGAGATCCGCCCCCGCCGAGGCGAACGCCTCCAGGGTGCGCGAATACGGCGCATGGGTGACGCCCACCTTGAGGTCGACTGCGGAGTCGAAGCGCGGATGGACGAGGTCGCCGTCCTCGCTCCAGCGGATCCGGTCGCGATCGATGTGGGCATCCCCGAGGCCGGAGAAGTCGATCCTGGTCCCCTTGATGGTCAACTGCGTCTCGGCGTTGTCGAGGAAGACCCACCCGCGGTCGGTGAAACCGCGGATGAGGCCGTCGACGTCGAGGTCGGGCGTCGTCCGGTGCTTGACCTGCGAGGGCGAGCGCAGATACTTCGCGGGGTTCTTCGCCTGCGGGGAGAAGAAGTCGTTCGACCCGAGGACGAAGACTCCGAGGACGTCGAGGAGCCCGTCGAAGACCTCGAGAACTTCGGGGACGATGTCGGCCGAGAGGTTGTCGCCGGTGTTGACGACGAGGTCGGGTTCGAGGCGGGTGAGTCCGCTCACCCACGCCGCGCGATGCTTCTGCCACGAGGTGAGGTGGAGGTCGGCGACGTGGAGGACGCGGATGGGCTCATGACCGGCCGGCAGCACGGGCAGAGTGTGCCGGCGGATCGCGAAGAGGTGGGGTTCGATCCCCGCCGCCCAGATGCCGGCGGCGGCGGGCACGGCGAGGGCGCCGGCGGCGAGTGCGCGTTTCTTCATTCGACCCAGTTTAGTCGGTGCCGGGACCACCGATGCACCAACCGACCTTGCCGTGAGCCTGAGTCATGACGTGGCGGTGGGCTGCTGTTGGTGCTCGGCCCGGGCCGCCCGATGCCGGTGGAGGGAGGACAGCCGACGGTGGCCGATGACCCGGCAGACGAGGTAGATGAGGAAGGAGATCGTCGTGACGAACGGGCTGATGGGCACGACGGGTGATCCCAGCGCGATGAGGATACCGCCCACCGAGGCGGTGACGGCGAAGATCACGCTGAGGATCGGCACCCACAGCGGTGAGGCCGAGACCTGGGTGGCCGCGGCGGCCGGGGTGATGAGGAGGGCGAGGACGAGGAGCACCCCGACGATCTGGACGCTCAGCGCCACGGCGAGACCGAGGACGAGCATGAAGACGATCGTGAGCACCGAGACAGGCACGCCCTTGGCGCGGGCGACCTCCGGGTCGAGACTGGCGAAGAGCAGCGGCCGCCACACGATCGCGAGCACGATGAGGACGATGAACGCGCAGACGACCAGGGTCGTGATCTGGGCGGGGGTGATCGCGACGATCTGCCCGGTGAGAAGGCCGAACTTGCTCGCCGAACGTCCGTCGTAGAGGGCGAGGAAGAGGATCGCGAGCCCGAGCCCGAAGGGCATGAGGACGCCGATGATCGCGTTCTTCTCCGAAGCCCTGGCCCCGCCGACGCCGATGATGAGGGCTGCGAGGATGGAGCCGACGATCGACCCGGTGACGACGTCGAAGCCGACGAGGAGGGCGAACGCGGCCCCGGCGAAGGAGAGCTCGGAGACTCCGTGCACGGCGAACGGGATGTCCCGGGCCATGACGAAGACGCTGATGAGCCCGCCGACGACGCCGAGGAGGCCCGCGGCGATGAGGGAGTTCGTGAGCAGGGCGACGAGTTCGCCGTAGTCCTCGAAGGTGAACAGGCTGCCGAATATCTCTGCGGCCGACATCAGATGGCACCTCGTTCCGGATCGGTGGGCGCAACGTCCGCGTGGGCGTCGCGACCGTGGTGGACGTGGTGGTCGGTGCATTCGTCCTCACCGCCGACGACGATGAGACGCCCACCCACCCGGACGACCTCGACCGGGGAACCGTAGAGGCGGGTGAGCGATTCCGTCGTCATCACCTCGGCGGGGGTGCCGATGAGGAAATGCCCGCCGACGATGTAGAGGATCCGGTCGACGTAGGGCAGGATCGGGTTGATCTCATGGGTGACGAAGAGGACTGCGGCGTCGCGGGCGCGTCGCTGTTCGTCGATGAGGGCGGCGACGACCTGCTGGTGGCGCATGTCGAGGGAGAGCAGGGGTTCGTCGCAGAGCAGCACCTTCGGGTTGCTCGCGAGCGCCTGGGCGACGCGCAGCCGCTGGAGTTCACCGCCGGAGAGGGTGCCGGCGGGAGCATCGGCGTAGGAGCTCGCCCCGACGGCGGCGAGGAGTTCGTCGACGTGCTGGCGTCGCCGCCGCGACGGCCAGCCGGGACCCCAGCGGTACCCGTCGATGCCCATGCGCACGATGTCGCGCCCGCGCATCGGCGTGTGCAGGTCGATGCCGCGCTGCTGCGGAATGTAGCCGATGGCGGGGTTGCCCGCATGGATGGGTCTGCCGTCGATCTCGGCGCTGCCGGCGAAGAGGTGGTGCTGGCCGAGGAGGACCTTGAGCAGCGAGGTCTTGCCCGTGCCGTTGGGGCCGAGGACGGCGAGGAACTCCCCCGGGGCGACCTGCAGGTCGAGATCGTGCCAGAGGACGCGGTCGCCGAAGCGCAGCTGCGCGTCCCGCAGCTCGATGACCGGCGCTTGGCCGGGCTGGGGCGAGCCATCGGGGTGTGTTTCGGTCAGCGGTGCCGCGGTGTCCGTCGTTGCGGTGTCGGTCGTGGCGTCCATCAGTGTCCGTGCCCTTTCAGTGCCGTGGCGATCCGGTCGATGCTGCCGCCCATCCACTCCGTGTACTGCTCATCCGCGGGCATCGTCTCCGCGAGGTCGACGACGGGGACCCCCGATTCCTCCGCGGTGGCTCGCAGCTGCTCGGCCTGCGGGCCTGCGGCCTGGGTGTTGTAGGCCAGCAGCACCGCTTCACCGGAGCTGATCTGGGCGTCGGCGTCCCGCAGGGCGAGCGGCGGAACGTCGTTGCCCTCCTCGACGGCGGCGAGGAACTCGGGGCTCGTGATGTTCTCCAGCCCCATGTCGTCGAAGAGCCACAGCGGCACGGGTTCGGTCGTCGCGACCTTCTCCCCGCCGTGTTCGGCCTTCACCGTCCCGATCGTCTCCTCGAGTCCCGCGAGCTCGCCCTTGTAGGCCTCCGCGTCGGCGGTGATCTTCGCTTTCTGCTCGGGCATCGCCTCGCCGAGGTGGTCGGCGACGTCGTCGACGAGCCTGCCCATCGTCGGCACGGAGTACCAGAGATGCTCGTTGAACTCGCCGTGGTCGTGCCCGGCATGGTCGCCCGCCGCACCTTCGTGGTCGTCCTCGTGGCTGTGGTCGTCCCCGTGGCCCTGGTCGCCGTCGCCTCCCTGCGCGTCCGCGCCGGCGGTCTCGGAGCCGGGCAGCCCGGAGATCGCAGCGACGTCGATGACCTCGGGCTTCGCATCGGAGGCCTCGAGCATCGTCGTCATGAAGGAGTCGTAGCCGCCGCCGTTGATGACGACGAGGTCGGCCTTGGAGAGTCGGAGCCGATCCCGCGTCGTCGCCTCGTACGCGTGCGGGTCCTGGTTGGGGTCGTCGATGATCGCGGTGACCTTCGCGGTGTCCCCGGCGACCTGGGAGATGATGTCGGCGTAGACGTTCGTCGAGGTGACGATCGAGAGTTCGGCCGACCCCGAGGCGGTGGGCCCGGTGCAGCCGGTGAGCACGAGGCTCAGGGCCGCGGCTGCCCCGAAGGCGAGGGTCGGTCGGGGCACATGCATGGCGGGCCTTTCTGCTCGAGTCGGTGATCTCCTCGATCACCCTACTCAGCCGAAAGGCCCGCCACTAATATAAATATTTATATATAGCAACCTGTTTATAGGTGCAGGCATCCCTGCGCTCAGGTTGCTCTGCGCTCAGCTCTGCCCGCGCTCAGGCGGCCTGCGCTTCAAGCTTCGCGGCGAGCAGGGCCGCGATCTGCACGGTGTTGAGTGCGGCCCCTTTGCGCAGGTTGTCGTTGGAGACGAAGAGGACGAGCCCCTTGCCTGCGGGTGCGGACTGGTCGGCGCGGATGCGGCCGACGTAGCTGGGATCGGTGCCGGCGGCCTTGAGCGGGGTGGGCACCTCGTCGAGGACGACGCCGGGCGCCTCGGCGAGGATCTCCGTGGCCCTCTCCGGGCTGATGTCGGAGCCGAACTCGGCGTGGATGCTCAGGCTGTGCCCGGTGAAGACGGGAACGCGCACGCAGGTGCCGGCGACGAGGAGGTCCGGGAGTCCGAGGATCTTCCGGCTCTCGTTGCGCAGCTTCTTCTCCTCGTCGGTCTCGGACTCACCGTCGTCGACGATGCTGCCGGCCAGGGGCAGGACGTTGAAGGCGATGGGTTCGACGTAGTTGTCCGGTGCGGGCAAGTCGACGGCGGATCCGTCGCGGGTGAGCGCCCGGGCATCGGCGATACCGGCTTCGAGCTGGGAGGCGAGCTCCTCGACGCCGCTCAGCCCCGATCCGGACACGGCCTGGTAGGTCGAGACGATGAGGCGGGTCAGTCCCGCCTCGGCGTCGAGGGCCTTGAGCACGGGCATGGCGGCCATCGTCGTGCAGTTGGGGTTGGCGATGATGCCCTTGGGCACAGTGTCGAGCGCCTCGGGGTTGACCTCGCTGACGACGAGGGGAACCTCGGGGTCCGAACGCCAGGCCGAGGAGTTGTCGACGACGATGACCCCGGCCGCGGCGAACCGTTCGGCCTGGGCACGCGAGGTCGCCCCGCCGGCGGAGAACAGGGCGATGTCGAGTCCGCTCGGGTCCGCCTCGGCGGCATCCTCGACGACGATCTCACGGCCCTGGAATTCGACGACCTTGCCGGCTGAGCGCGCCGAGGCGAAGAGGCGCAGGTTCTCGATCTCGAAGCCGGGATCCTCGGCGAGGAGGTCGAGCATGACGCCGCCGACCTGGCCGGTGGCTCCGACCACTCCGATTGAAACGCTCATCGTCCTGTCCCTCCGTAGACCACTGCTTCGTTGTCCTCTGTGTCGAGTCCGTAGGCCGCGTGGGCGGCGCGGACGGCGTCGTCGAGCAGGTCTGCCCGGGTGACGACGCTGATGCGGATCTCCGAGGTGGAGATCATGTCGATGTTGACCTGGGCGTCGCTGAGCGCTTCGAAGAGCGTGGCGGTCACGCCCGGGTGGGAGCGCATGCCGGCGCCGACGACGGAGAGCTTGCCGATCTGGTCGTCGTAGCGGACCTGGTCGAAGCCGATCTTCGCCTTCGCCGAGTCGAGGGCCTCGATGGCCTTCGAACCGTCGGTCTTCGGCAGGGTGAAGGAGATGTCGGTCTTGCCCGGTTCGCGGGTGGAGATGTTCTGGACGATCATGTCGATGTCGATCTCCTGGGCCGCGATCGTCTTGAAGATCTCGGCGGCCTTGCCGGGGATGTCGGGGACGCCGACGATCGTGACCTTGGCCTCGGAGCGGTCGTGGGCGACTCCGGAGATGATTGCCTGTTCCATGGTGGACTCCGTTTCTGATTCCGCTGCCTTCGCACTGCGTGCGGGCAGAAATGCTTCGGGGATGGCCGAGTCGGTCACCCAGGTGCCCTGTTTGCGGGAGAAGGACGAGCGCACATGGACCGGGACGTTGTAGCGCCGAGCGTACTCGACGCAGCGGAGCATGAGGACCTTGGCGCCGGAGGCCGCCATCTCCATCATCTCCTCGAAGCCGATCTCGTCGATCTTGCGCGCGGTCGAGACGATACGGGGGTCGGCGGTGAAGACGCCGTCGACGTCGGTGTAGATCTCGCAGACGTCGGCGCCGAGGGCTGCGGCGAGCGCGACGGCGGTGGTGTCCGAGCCGCCGCGGCCGAGCGTCGTGATGTTCTTCGCGGTCTGGCTCACGCCCTGGAAGCCGGCGACGATGGCGATGTTGCCGTCGTCGAGAGCTGAGCGGATGCGGCCGGGGGTGACGTCGATGATCCGGGCCTTGCCGAACTGCTCGTCGGTGATGACGCCGGCCTGGGAGCCGGTGAACGACTGGGCTTCGAAGCCGAGGTTGGCGATCGCCATGGCGAGCACGGCCATCGAGATCCGCTCACCGGCGGTGAGCAGCATGTCGAGTTCGCGGGCCGGCGGCAGAGGGGAGACCTGCTGGGCGAGGTCGATGAGATCGTCCGTGCTGTCACCCATGGCGGAGACCACGACGACGACCTCGTGCCCGGCCTGCCGGTATTCGACGATGCGCTGGGCCACCCGTTTGACGGATTCGGCGTCGGCGACGGAGGACCCGCCGAACTTCTGGACGACTATGCTCACTGAAGTCTCTTCCTGGTCGCGTATGCGGACAGTGCCGGTCGTGTGCTCTCGCAGTGCCGAAGCCCGCGGTGGTGCTCACGGTGCAGGCGGCGTCGGCGGACCGGCGTCCCATCCATTGTAGGAGGTGGGCCTCGGCGGCCGAGGGGGTGCCCGTCATACAGACACCTGTCTCACGGTTGCAGGGGTGTGTCTCGCGCCTTCGTTCAAGCCGACCGCCACTTTTCGAGAGTTCCTCGCATCGAAAAGTGGTGGCCGGCTTGATCGAGGCGCCGGCTAGTCCCGATCAGTCCTGCGCCGAGGTGACTGTGAAGAGATCTCCCGGCTGGCAGTCGAGCGCGGTGCAGAGGGCGACGAGCGTCGAGTACCGGATCGCTTTGGCCCTGTTGTTCTTGAGCACGGAGAGGTTGGCGAGCGAGACGCCTACGGCGGCCGACAGCTCGGTGAGCGTCATCTCCCTCTGGGTGAGGAGTGCGTCGAGATGGCAGATCACTCGCCCCTCTCCGAGATCGGCCGGCATCAGACGAGCCCCTCGAGCTCTTCCTGCGCCCGGCGTCCGGAGACGAAGCTGCGTCGGAGAAGTTCGATGCCTCCGGAGATGCCGAGATACAGATACAGCTGGGCAAGCGAGGTGCTCGCCCCGACCTCATCGGCGATGCCGAGATCACGAGACGCCAGATTCGATCCCAGCACAGTCGCAATGACGAAGATGACGAACCCGATCGAAACGACCCACGAGAGGATCGAGAACGTCTTGAGTGATCGATCAGTGAAGGGGTCACCTTTGGAGATGCCTTTGATGACGGGCACGAGCACGATCGCCGACCCGATGAGAGTGAGCGCGAACACCAGCTTCGCAATGATGAGAAACGTCATCGCCTCAGGTGAGAGCGCTGCAGTCGGAACGGTGACCTCTGTGATCCCGCTGAGTGAGGCCGATGTTCCGCCGAGGTCGAGAGAGGAGACACCCGAATCGAGGAAATCGAAGCGCACGCTGACCTCTCCCCAGATCAGTCCCTTCACGAGCAGCACGATTGAGTACAGTCCATAGAACGCGAGTGCCACTCCGATCATCACTCCCCAGCCAGAGGCCGGCCCCCACACACTCTTCTCGACGTTGGTGGCCTGAACTTCCCTGTCCTTGTTCATATTCATGGCTTCCTCCCAAGGGCGGAGTCGGTGTCTCCACCGCTCTCGGCTGCGACGAGCCGTCAGCGTTTATCGACTATCGATATATCGATAAACAATATCTTTCACGATAATCGATAAGGTGTCAACGGGTTCTGGAGAGAAGATCGATGACAGTGCCGTCGATGCGGTGAGCTGAGCTGCGTTGCGGCTGAGCGCGACGTCAGCGGGCGGCTCAGCGCCTGCGTCCGAGGCGCCTCATGGTCCACCACCACAGGCCCGCACCGACCGTGCTGCTCAGTCCGATGCCGATGCCGATCGCCGCGATGATGAGGTAGCGCTGCTCGGTCGTCTGGCCCTCATACGGTTGAGAGTCGGACCAGTCGAGGGCCAGGCGCACGAACACTGCGGCGACGATCCACCCGCAGACGACGAGCACGATCGCGACGATGGTCTGCCAGCGCGCGAGGCGCGTCGATTTCTGCCTGTCCGTGCTCGAGATCCTCGTGCGATCCATCGGCGTCCTTATCTGCTCGTTCGATCTCTGCGCGGTGGATCTCCGCTCAGTCGATCTCTGCTCAGTCGATCTGTGCTCAGTCGATCTCTGCTCGGTAGATCTGCGCTCAGTCGATCTCGCGTCGACCGGAGAACGCCCGACCGAGCGTCACCTCGTCGGCGTATTCGAGGTCTCCGCCCACCGGCAGTCCGGAGGCCAGACGGGTGACGGTCACCCCGAGGGTGCTGAGCAGCCGCACGAGGTACGTTGCCGTGGCCTCGCCTTCGAGGTTGGGGTCGGTGGCGATGACAATCTCGGCGACTTCCCCATTCTGCAGGCGGGGCATGAGCTCCTTGATCCGCAGATTGTCGGGGCCGATGCCGGCCATCGGGTCGATCGCCCCACCGAGGACGTGGTAGAGACCCCGGTACTCACGGGTGCGTTCGATGGCAACGACGTCCTTGGGCTCCTCGACGACGCAGATCATCGTCCGGTCGCGGCGCGGGTCCTGACAGACGGTGCACTCGGCCTCTTCGGAGACGTTGCCGCAGATCTCGCAGAAGCGCACACGCTTCTTGACGTTGCTCAGAGCCTGAGCCAGCGCGTTCACATCACCGGAATCGGCCTGGAGGATGTGGAACGCGAGTCGTTGGGCCGATTTCGGCCCGATGCCCGGGAGCTTGCCGAATTCCTCGACGAGGTCCTGGAGGGCACCTTCATACACTGCGCTCATACGTCTCTTTCATCGATGATCTCTCCGCCGAGGACCTTGGCGATCACGGCGACGCCGACCTGTGGTGCGTCGGTGATGTCGAGGTCCGTCTCCGGATCATACTCGTCCTCGACCGGTCCCGAACCGGGGGCCTCACTCGCCGAGGCGGGTGCCGGTGCCGGGTTCCGCGGCGGCGCGCTCGGGGCCGAGTAGGCTCCCGTGTCCATGCCGTGGCGTTCGGCGATCGCGGCGAACCGCGATTTGAACGGCTTCGCGCCACCACCTGCGGGCTGACTTGAGGGCTGGTTCCCCGTCCGGTTCGACGCGCCATCGCTGCCCGGCGCGGCGTCGGCCTGACCTGCCCCGGGTGCGGCACCACCCTGACCGGTGAAGTCGGCGTCGGGATCTGCATATGCGCCGAGGTAGTCGAGATCGTCGTCTTCGGGCGGTGGGACGACGACGGCGCCGACGTCGACCGCGCCGCTGCCGGCGCTCGTCGAATCCGTCTCCCCGCCCATTGGGTCGGACTGTTGCGGAGCGTCATGCCAGACGGGCTCTTCCCACCGCGGTTGGACGTACTCCATCGGCTCGTCGCCGACCTCGTCTGCGCGATGTGTCGATGCGTCACTCGCGGACCCCGGGTCAGCTGACTGCGGCGGCTGTCCCATCGCCGACTCGGCATCTGTCGACTGTGCATCACGCGCTGGAACCGAGTCGGAGGCGTCCCGTTGCGATGCCGGTGGTTCGGAGGTGGTCGCGTGGCCGCTTCCGGTCGACGGTCCGAAGAAGTCCTCATCGGAGAGGTCGGGCACGACGAGGCCGTCGTCGCTCGACGCGGCGGAATCCGCATTCCGGTGGGCGGCTCCCGAGCCGTCGACGCCTGGTCCGGCATCGTCAGAGTCGCCGGCGACCACTGGCTCAGTGCCAGCCGCCGCCTGCACGGCCTCGCGTGCAGACGCGTCCTCAACGTTCGAGGCCGCATCGGGGACGCTCGATGCCACGCCATCGACGCCCGTAGCCTCGCCGTCTACGCCCTGTGCAACGTCCCTGTCGGTTTCGACCTCGGTTTCATCGGGAGTCGGGGCGGTCAGGGCAGAATCGTCCGCCGGTTCGGGGCGAGGGCCTGTTTCTCCCTCCTCGTCGTCGGAGGACCAGGGCCCCTGGGGTACGTCGCCGGTCTCCCAGAACTTCTCCCGATCAACCTGCGGCTTGTCGACCTCTCGGGTGCCGACGACCGCGGCGACCTCTTCGGGACTCGGTCGGCGGAAGTCCGACCCGGGTCCCCGATTCTGTTGCGACGCCGGTGATCCCTGACCACTGGAGGGTGCCGAACCGCCAGAGGCCACAGGTCCGCCCGAGTTGCCGCCGATGCGGCCGACGTCGCCGATGTCGATGCGCGCCTCGATGCCGAGGACGTCGTTGATCGCCATGGCAAGCTTCGCCGCATGGTCCCGCTGCTGGAAGCCCTGCACGGACCCGGCATTGTTGAAGCCGAGGTAGACGACCCCGTCGGAGAACGACTGCGGAATCGCATTTGCGGCGATGATCGCCCTGGTCAGACGGCTGCGCTTCTCGACGGCGGCGAGGATGTTCGGCCAGGCTCGGCGGATCGCTTCGATCTCTCCGCCGATGCCACCGGCCCCTGCACCGTCCGTGCTGCCGGTGCCCGTGCCTTCTGATGACTGTGAGGCAGAGGATGCCGGTGCGGCCGCCGAGGTGGGCTCGTCAGCCGCGGTCGAAGTCTGAGGTCCGGTACTGCGGTCACGGGAATCGGACGACCCGTTCCCGTTGCCGCGCTGCGCAGCCTGCGCCAAGGGCGATTCCTCGGTGCGCGTCTGATTCGGTGCCCCGTTACGATCACCAGCCGCACTATGAGCGCGGCCGTCAGCGTGATTGCGGCTGCCGTCGGCACGATCGCCACCGCGCTGATCCGAGCGCTGACTGGACGACTGTGCTGGCCCCGAGCCCGTCTCCGGTCGCGGGTCTGCCGCGGGCCGAGAATCTCGTTCTGGTCCGGAGGTGGCCTGCTGCTGAGAACGGTCGGGCTCGGGAGCAGGCCGGGCTTCTCGCTGCGAGGAATCGTGCCGCGATGGGCCGGGTTCGGAATCGGGCCGAGATTCGCGCGGCAGGGAATCGCGCGAGGAGGTTTCGCGCGACGAGGGCTCGCCCTGCTGGGCACCACCGGATCGGCCATCAGGCCGCTGACGTGCATCAGACTGCTGTCCTGCGCCCGGCTGCGGACCGCCGGGCTGAGCAGCACCGCGAGGTTCTGCGGCAGGGGTGTCGTTGAGCATCGATTCGGCGGCGGCCGCGATCGCGGTGAGTTCGTCGAAGTCATCGGGAGCCGACGACTGCCCACCAGACGGCGCCTGTGCCGCGGCTGACGACTGCCCGCCGGACTGCGCGGACTGCGCCGAGCCCTGCGACCCCGCACCAGCAGGCTGACCCGCGCCTCCGTGCTGACCACCACCAGGCTGACCGCCGGCCTGACCAGCGCCGCTGCCCTGACCAGCACCCGTCTGCCCAGCGCCCATAGACCCAGCACCGGTCGACCCAGCCCCCGTCGCCTCGGGACCGGCCTGCGCGGGCACCGTGCCGCCCGACCCGGAGGCGGACATGCCGATGCGCCGTTCCATCCGCTCGACGCGGCTGAGCACGGCATCGCGACTGCGACCCGAAGCGGGGAGGAGGATGCGGGCGGCGATGAGTTCGAGCTGCAGCCTCGGCGAGGTCGCCCCCGACATCTCCGTCAGCCCCTGATTGAGGATGTCAGCGGCCCGGGAGAGTTCGGCCTGACCGAATCCGCGCGCCTGCAGGGTGAGGCGCTCGAGGCGATCCGGGGGAACTTCCGGCAGGAAGGCGTGCGCCGCCTCGGGGGCGGCATGGATGACGATGAGGTCGCGCATCCGCTCGAGGAGGTCCTCGACGAAACGCCGCGGATCCTGCCCCGATTCGATGACCCGCTCGATCGCGCGGTAGACCCCGGCACCGTCGCCGGCGGAGAACGCATCGACGATGTCGCTGAGCAGGGAATCCGGCGTGTAGCCGAGCAGGGCCACAGCCGTGGAGTAGTCGACTCCGCCGGGACCCGAACCGGCGATGAGCTGATCGAGCACGGAGAGGGTGTCGCGGACCGATCCCCCGCCGGCGCGCACGACGAGCGGGAGCACGCCCTTGTCGACCTGGACGTCCTCACGACGGCACAGCTCTTCTAAGTAGTTGCCCAGCGCCTCGGGCGGGACGAGCCGGAACGGATAATGGTGGGTGCGCGACCGGATCGTGCCGATGACCTTCTCGGGTTCGGTCGTCGCGAAGATGAACTTGATGTGCGGCGGGGGCTCTTCGACGATCTTGAGCAGAGCGTTGAAGCCCTGCGAGGTGACCATGTGCGCCTCGTCGAGGATGAACACCTTGTAACGGTCGCGGGCCGGCGCGTAGATCGCGCGTTCACGCAGGTCACGGGCATCGTCGACGCCGTTGTGGCTGGCCGCGTCGATCTCGACGACGTCGAGCGAGCCAGGTCCGCCGTTGGCGAGGTCGAGGCAGCTCGGGCACTCCCCGCAGGGCACCGGGGTGGGTCCCTTCTCACAGTTGAGGCACCGGGCGAGGATGCGCGCCGAGGTGGTCTTGCCGCAGCCGCGGGGCCCGGAGAACAGGTAGGCATGGTTGATGCGACCACGTTCGATCGCGGCCTTGAGCGGCTCGGTCACATGCTCCTGACCGATGACCTCATCGAAGGTCTCTGGGCGGTATCGTCTGTACAGTGCGGTGGACACGCCCCTAGCCTAATGCCACCCTCTGACACGACACAGGTCGTTGTGACCGCACACTCGTTTCGGGCACGATAGTCGGTATGAGCGACGCCGACCCCCGACCCGAGGACTCCGATCCCGCCCGCACGTTCCGCATCGGCCACAAGGAGCGCGACGAGGCGATCGAGATACTCCGCGAGGCCGCCGGCGACGGCCGCATCACCGTCGACGAACTCGACGAACGCATGGAGGCCGTGCAGAAGGCGAAGCATCCCGTCGACCTCGACGCCGTCCTCGCCGACCTCACCACGGACCTGCCCTCTGACCGCTACCGCCCGCGCGCCGAGGTGGTCCGCAACCTGCCTCCCGCCCAGCAGGCCCGCGGCTGGAACCCCATCGACCCGCTCGTCGTCAGGGCCGGCTGGGAGTCCGAGCACCGCCGCGGCCGGTGGAACGTCCCGCCCTACATCCGCTGCGAACCCTCGATGTCGACGATCGAACTCAACTTCCTCGAGGTCGAGACCGATCTGGAGACCATCGACATCGACGTCATCGCCGGTGCCGGCACCGTCGTCGTCGTGGTCCCCGACGACTGGGGCGTCGACGTCGCCGAGCTCTCGAAGTCGTGGGGCAGCGTGCGCTCGGCCGTCAGTGCCGTGCCTGCGGGCGGCGCCCCCACCGTCATCGTCAGCGGCTCGGTGGGCATGGGCTCGTTCCGCGCCCGCTTCGCGAACTACTTCGATCGCCGGCGAATGGCCAAGTGATGCCTCCCGGACTCGGGGCGATCATCTTCCTCACCCTCGCGATCATCGTCGTCTTCTCCGTCGGGTTCTTCCTCGTCTACACGGTGATGACGAAACCGGGCATGCACATCGGCTCCCGCCTGCCCAAACACGACCCCGACCGCGACCGCGACCTCGGCCCCCGCGACCCCCGCGACGACCCTGACGAGGGACCCGACCAGGACGACGGGGACGACCACCTCGGCGGGGATCCCAAGCGCTGACCCGAACGCCGGGACCGGCGACCCTGACGATCGCACACCTTGAAAAACCGGGTCGGCGCGTGATGCACTGCTCCCATGGCCGAGCTCCGGATCACCCGTGTGACGTCCGACGATGTCCGCGGCCTCAAGCAGTGGCATGCGGTCATGCGCGAGGGCTACGGTGCCGACCGCACCACACCCTGGTGGCTGAGCGAGGCGGCGATGCTCACCCAGTTCGCCCTGCCCCGCCGGGACAAGACCGATATCGCGCTCATCGCCCGCCTCGGCGAGGAGCCCATCGCGGCCGCGGAGGTCACCCTCATCGCCGACTCCCCCGCCGACGTCGAACTCACCGTCCTCCCGCCGCACCGACGTCGGGGTCATGGCACGGCCCTCGCCGAGGCGGTCGAGCAGATCCTCCGCGACTCCCCCGCCGAGGTCGTCCAGACCGAGACGTACACGCCTGCGGGCATCGCCTTCGCCGAGGCGCGGGGCATGCACGTGGGCAACCGGGAGCAGCGTCTCCTCCTCGACCTGCCCGCCTACCTCGACGCCGATGCGAACCGGTACAAACGCCCGCGCACCCCCGCCCCGCCGGTCGGTCCGGCCGACCCGACGACGGTGCGACCGGACCCCGACTGGACGATCACCTCGTGGATCGGGATGTGCCCGGAGGACCTCGTCGAGGCGTGGGCGAGGCTGCGGACGCAGATGGACGAGGACGTCCCCTTGGGCGACCTCACCCGCCCGGACCACCATGCCGACGTCGCGGCGATCCGCACGCACGAGGAGCGGATGGACGAGCAGGGCTGGGTGCTCGTGAGTTCGCTGGCGCAGATCGACACGGCCGAATCCGGCGCCGAGTCCGGGCCGCTTGCCGTCGGCTACACGGAGATCATGGTCTCCCGGCACGATCCGACGTTCGCGATCCAGGAGGATACCCTCGTCGATCGCGCCCATCGCGGCCAGGGCATCGGCCGTGCGCTCAAGGTCGCGAACATGCGTCAACTCCACGATGTTCCCGAAGCCGGCGGGTCCCGCTGGCTGCAGACCTACACCGCCGTCGACAACACAGCGATGCTTGCCCTCAACGATGACCTCGGCTTCGTCGTCGCGGACACGATGACCGCCCTCGAAGGCCCCGTTCTCGACTACACTGACCAGTGACCGCACCGGCAACGAAGCGAAGCAGGCTACCGTGTCCTCCAACGTCATCATCATGATCGTCGTATTCGTCGTCGTCGCGCTCGTGACGATCCTCATCGTGCGCGGCCGGGCCGCGAAGGCGAAACGGGAGAGGGAGGCCCAGGCGGCCCCTGCGACTCCCCGCGACCCGTTCGCCGCCGATCAGAACACCGGCGGGGACCCTGCCCAGATCAAGGCCGGTGACCTCCTCGAGTTCGGCAACGAGAAGTTCTTCGTCCGCGGCACCCTGCGCATCTCCGAGGGCGGCTACGACTGGGCCGAGCACTTCTTCCAGTCCGACGACTCCGCGACCCGCCTGTGGCTGACCGTCGAACACGACCCGGACCTGCAGGTCTCCCGCTGGCGCGACCGCCCCGACCTCGACATCGAACCGACGAGCAAGTCGATCACGATCGACGGCACCGACTATGAGATCGTCGAGCACGGCACCGCCTCCTACCGCTCCGAGGGCACGACAGGACTGAACGAGAAGGGCGGCCTCGACTACGTCGACTACGAAGCCCCCAACGGGAAGATGCTCGCCTTCGAGCGCTTCGACCACGGCCGCTGGGAAGTGAGCACGGGAGAGTCGATCCCCGTCGGCTCCTTCACGATCTACTCGAGCAGCTGATGAGCCTCGCCCTTCCCCTCGACGTCGCCTTCGCCGACACGAGCTCCGCAGAGCTCCGCTTCTCCCTGTCCCGTCCCCGCATCGCGCCCCTGGCCACGGAGATCGTCGACCTCGCCCTGCCCGGTCTGCGCCTCGAACTCCACGTCATCGGGTCCTCCCACCAGGTCGTCCTCGCCGAGGCGGACCGCGACCTCCTCATCGAGACCTTCGCGTGCCTGCCCGAGACCGGTGCCACCGTCCCCACCGAGGCTCCCCGGTGGGACGAGACGGTGAGCACGACCGGCGTCTGGGCAGGGCTGAGCCGGCATGAGTTCCGCGCCCACCGCTCGGCCGATCCCGCGACGTTCCGCTCCCGCCTCGCCGAGGCGCTCGACTCGGTCCGCTCCCACGACCGTCATCTCCTCGTCGGGTTCCCCGGCGACCCGGATGCGCTCACCGCACTCGCGCTCACCTCGGCGGGTCCCGGTGACGTGGCCTGGCAGACGTGGCACGCCTACCCCCAGCACCACGAGATCGTCCACAGCAGAAGCCAACTCACGGCCGCCTCGGCGAGGGGTGAGCGCTGATGTCGAACGATCCGAACGTCTCGATGGGCGGCGGCAGCTTCGACTTCGACGCCGAACATCGCCGAGGCGGACCGAACGGCCCCAGCAGACCTGGTGGCCCCGGCGGCAACCGTCCCGGAGGGCCGGGCCGCCCCGGAGGACCAGGAGGCCCCGGTGGACCGGGAGGCCCGGGTGGGCCGTGGAACAACGGCCCCGGCGGGCGCGGACCGAACGGCCCCGGCGGCCCGGGCGGACCCGGTCGGCCGGGCGGCGGCTCGGGCCGGTCGGGTCGGAAGTTCGGGTGTGGGACGATCGTCGCCCTCGTCGTCGTCCTCCTCCTCATCGGTCTGCTCATCCAGAGCTGCTCGGGCGGTTCGGGCAATGCCGACTGCGGGGACTACAACCTCGAGAACGGACAGTACGTCTCGGCCCCGAACGCCGGCGACTACGAGAAGAACGGCGACAGCTACGACTACGTCGGCTGCGACACCTCCCGTTCCGGCGGCGGCGGATTCTTCTTCTTCCCGTTCTTCTTCGGCGGCGGAGGAGGCGGGACCGGCTCGAACTACGGGGACGGCTCGGGCTTCCGCGGCGGCGGACCGGGATCGGGCAAATGAGCGATGACAGGACCCGAGCGCACAGCGCGGCCCGAACACACGGAAGAATCCGAGCGCACATGACCAGGCGGACGACCAGCACCAGGAAAGGCAGTCATGTTGATACAACTCCTCATTGAGATCGGGGTCGTCCTCTCCTACGCGGTGAGCGGCGTCGTCCTCATGTTCGTCGGCTACTTCGTCGTCGACCTCCTCACCCCCGGCAAACTCCACATCGTCCTCTGGGAGCAGAAGTCGCGCAATGCCGCGGTCCTCGTCGCCTCCGACCTCATCGGCGTCGCGATCATCGTCATCGCCGCGATCCGGGCGAGCGCGGACGACCTCGTCGCCGGCATCCTCACCACCCTGATCTTCGGTCTCATCGGCATCGCGCTCATGGCCGTGAGCTTCCTCCTCATCGACGCGCTCACCCCGGGCAAGCGCGGGGACATCGTCCACTCCGACCAGCTCCACCCCGAGGTGTGGGTCAACGCCTCGGCCCACATCGGCATCGCCGGCATCATGGCGGCCGCACTGCTGTGAGCCCCGCACTGTGAGCCTCGCACTGTGACCGCGCCGGTGCCCACCGACCCCGGGCCCACCGACTCCGGCGCTGTGACCGCGGGCGCGCCGCTGACCCTTCCGCTCAGCCCCGGCCCCGCCCGCTTCTTCGTCCTCCTCGCCGTCTTCATCTGCGCGAGCTGCGGCATGGTCTACGAACTCGCGCTCGTCGCCCTGGGCTCGTACCTGCTCGGCGACACGATCGTCCAGGCCTCGATCGTGCTCGCCGTCATGGTCTTCGCGATGGGCATCGGGTCGCTCGCGACGAAGCGGCTGACCCATTTCGCGGCCGTCGCCTTCGCCCTCATCGAGGCGGCCCTGGGCGTCATCGGCGGTCTCTCCGTCATCCTCCTCTACCTCGCGTTCGCCTTCGCCGACGTCTACACCGTCGCGATGGTCGCCCTCGCGTTCGTCATCGGCGCGCTCATCGGCGCGGAGATCCCCCTGCTCATGGAGCTCGTCCAGCGCATCCGCGCCCAGCGGGCCTCGAGCGCGGTCGCTGACCTCTTCGCCGCCGACTATGTGGGCGGGCTCGTCGGCGGGCTCGCGTTCCCGTTCGTCCTCCTGCCCGTCTTCGGGCTCACCCGCGGGGCGCTCGCGGTGGGGATCACGAACACCGTCGTCGGCATCCTCATCGTCCTGTGGCTCTTCCGCGCCGAGGTGCGCCGTCGCACGCAGGTCATCCTCGCGGGCCTCCTCGTCCTCATCGTCTCAGGCCTCACCGTGGTCTGGGTCTTCACCGACGACATCGAGGTCACCGCCCGGCAGCGCCTCTACCGCGACCCCATCGTCATCTCCGAGCGCACCGACTATCAGGAGATCGTCGTCACCGAGGCACCGCTGACCGGGGACACCCGCCTCTACCTCAACGGGGACCTCCAGTTCGCCTCGGCCGACGAGTACCGCTATCACGAATCACTGGTCACACCGTTGATGAACGGCTCGAAGCGCAACGTCCTCGTCCTCGGCGGCGGGGATGGGCTCGCGGTGCGGGAGATCCTCAAGTACCCCGACGTCGAATCGGTCACCCTCGTCGACCTCGACCCCCGGATCCTCGAACTCGCCCGCACCTCGGAGCGCTTCACGGAGTTCAACAAGGATTCGCTCGACGATCCGCGGGTGAGAACGATCGCCGCCGACGCGTTCACCTGGCTGCGGGAGGCCAAGCACCCGGCCTACGATGCGATCATCGCCGACCTGCCCGACCCTGACGACGTCGCGACCTCGAAGCTCTACAGCATCGAGTTCTACGGGCTCATCCGCCAGGTCATGGCCCCCGGCGCCCGCCTCGTCGTCCAGGCAGGCTCACCGTACTTCGCCCCGGCCGCGTACTGGGGCATCGGGGAGGCCGTCGCCGAGGCGGGAATGACGACCACGCCCTACCACGTCGATGTGCCGAGCTTCGGCGACTGGGGGTACTTCCTCGCCGCTGCTCCGGGTGACCCGGCCGTGACGACGACGAAGGACGGCGGGCCCGTCGTGACGATGCCCGCCGACGCTCCGTCGGGGCTGAAGTTCGCCACCGCCGAGGTGCTCGCCGCCTCGACGACGTTCCCTCCCGACCGCAACCGCGCCTCCGTCGGCCAGGTCGAACCCTCGACGCTCCTGCGCCCGCGCGTCCTCGATCAGGAACGCGGGGCGTGGGTCGGCTATTGAGCCGGACCGCTCAGAAGTAGCCCATCATCGCGGCGATCGCGCTGATCGAGATGCCGAGGATCGCACCGACGACGGCGATGCCGATGAAGACGATGCCCAGGATGAATCCCCATTTGCCCATCTCGTTGTCACCGAAGCCGCCCTCCTTCGAGGCGCGGCGGGCCATGTAGCCGGTGACGATGCCGACGGCGGGGCCGAGGAAGTTGAAGCCGAGGAACGTCGAGAGCGTGGCGACGAGCGAGATGATGCCGAGCACCTTCCCGGGATCCTCGCTCGTGCGAGCCTGCATCTGGGTCTGCGGTGCGTAGAGCGGCTGCGGGCCGGTGTACGGGTCCCTGTGCTGGTCGAACTGCGGCTGGTCGAACTGCGACTGGCCTGTGTGCTGGTTGCCCTGCGGTGCGAGTGGAGTGCTCATCGTCGTGCCCTTCTCTGTGATCCGGCTGATGCCCTCAGCCTAGGAATCGGCACGAGCGAGCGGAATGGACGTAACCATCGACCTCGGCGGAGGTTTACCCCACCCCGACCGCGCACTGCGAACCCCGAACTGCCCTCAGTGCACCGCCAACAGCGCACTGCCGACCGCACATTGCGCTCAGCGCACGTCGACGAGGGCATGGTCCTTCCGGCCGAGGAGCCAGAGCAGGATCTCCACGGGCTCACCGGTCACCGTCGTCGTCTCCCCGCGTCCGGCACCGTGGCGGCCGAAGCCCGGGCTGACGATCTCGGTGCGTCCCTTCGCCTTCGCCGCTGCCGGCACGAGCGCCATGCGGCACTGCGCCCACACGGTCTCGTTGTCCTTGCGGCTCAGCCGCCGGGGGAACCATTCGAGCTGCGCGCGGCGGATGTCCTCGTGGTGGACGAGATATTCGGTCGTGTTCATCACCGCACCCACCCCGGGCCAGGCGCCGGGCGTCCATTTCGGTGGGGCGCCGACGAGCCCGAGGAGCTCCGAATACGGCAGCGACGCGTAGTCGCGTTCCTTGTCCGCCAGGCGCCCGGCGAACGCGGGCAGTGCGATGCCGAGGGCGGCGACGGGTTCGCGTTCGCGGATGACGAGGTGGGTCGCGAGGTCCCGTGTCGTCCATCCTTCGCAGAGGGTGGGGGCGTCCTCACCGGCGGCGCGGGCGGCGGCGACGAGGCGCAGTCGTTCGGTGCGAGCAAGACTGGTCATGGAAGCAGTCTCTCAGTGTCGCCTTGGATTCCTCTGGACGCCCACTGTGCGAGGAAGTCCCCGACGCGGGAGGTCGAACGATAGGTTGCGAGATCATCGCCCCTGGTGGGGCCGTCGGTGACGATGACGACGGGCTTTCCGGCCTTGGCGCTGGCGCGGACGAATCGCAGGCCCGAGAGCACCGCGAGGGAGGAGCCGAGGACGACGAGCCCGGAGGCCGCCTCGCAGATCCGGTTGGCCGCGTCCACCCGGGCCGGCGGGACGGCGTCGCCGAAGTAGACGACGTCGGGTTTGAGCAGTCCCCCGCAGATCGGACAGTCGAGGACGCGGAAGTGCGCGGTCTCCTCGAGGTCGACGTCGCCGTCGGGGGCGGTCTCGACGTCGATGGGGTCGAGACCGGTCAGCGCCGCGAAGTCCGGGTTGAGTTCGGTGAGCTGCTCCTGCACCCAGTCGCGGTCGAAGGTGTGGCCGTTCCTCAGGCACACGACCCGGTCGAGGCTGCCGTGGAGGTCGACGACGGGGCTGGGACTGCCGACCTCCTCGGCGGCGGCCTGATGGAGGCCATCGACGTTCTGGGTGATGATGCCCGCGACCGGCAGGGAGGCCAGGGCGAGGTGTCCGGCGTTCGGCTTCGCCCACCGCATCCGGGGCCAGCCCACCCAGGACCGGGCCCAGTAGCGGGCGCGCTGTTCGGGGGTGGAGAGGAAGGTCTGGATCGTCATCGGCTGCCGCGGGGCGGCGTCGGGACCGCGGTAGTCGGGGATCCCGGAATCCGTGCTCATCCCTGCCCCGGTGAGCACCGCCCAGTCGGAGGCGTCGTGGTCCCCGGTGAGGACGTCGATGATCTCGGCGTCGGGGTGGCTGGCCACGGGCCGGGTCCGGCCGCGCAGCGGATCGACGATGACTGCCATGGTCTCCTCTGGTTCCTCGCTCATGGGCTCCCCCGGTCGGCCGTGTGCGCGCCACCCCTTCCCAGGGCCACGGTCTAGGGTGGTCCCATGGTCAGCGTACTGCTCGTTCATCACTCTCCGTCACCTGCCACGAAGAGAATCGCCGAGGCGGCTGAGGCCGGTCTGCGTCTGCCCGAGCTCGGCGAGGTCGATGTTGTCATCCGGCCGGCGCTTGAGGCCACGGTCGACGATGTGCTCGCCGCCGATGCCTATGTGCTCGGGACGACGGTGAACTTCGGCTACATCTCCGGGGCGCTCAAGCACTTCTTCGACACCACGTACTACGCGGTGCGCGAGCCGACCGCGGGACGTCCGTTCTCGTATTGGATCCACGGCGGCTATGACACGACGGGGGCCGAGACGGCGATGGGTCAGATCACGACGGGGCTGGGCTGGTCGCTCGTCTTCGACCCGCTCATCCGCACGGGAGAGGTCACCGAGGCCGACCTCGAGACGGCCACGGACCTCGCGGCGACGGTGGCCGCTTCGGCACTGTGAGAAAGTTTTGCGAAACTACTTTCCAATTTGGAAAGTAGTTGCTAGGCTGAAATCACTTCCACCCCGGAAGCGAGCTTTCCCAGGATCCCTCCGAAGGAGCAGCCATGACCACGCCCACCCCGCAGCAAGCCACCGACCTCCTCGCGCAGATCGATTCGACCCAGAAGCAGGCCCGCAGCACCGACGCATGGCCGCTCGTCATCCTCCTCATCGTCATCAGCGCCGCCGCCTCGATCGGCCTCTTCGCGATGGCCGTCATCGACGATCCGACGACGCAGCTCGTCATCCTCGGCGCCGCTGCGGCGTGGATGATCCCCGCGTTCGCCGTCTACCTCACCTCGGCGCTGAGCTGGAGCCGCCGTTCGACGTTCCTCCTCGTCACGTGGCTGCCGGTCACCGCCCTCGCCTTCATCGCCGGCGTCGTCGCCGACTCGATGACTCCGGGCTCGTGGGTGACCTTCGCCGCGGCCGGAGTCATC
This sequence comes from Brevibacterium metallidurans, assembly GCF_037101285.1. Classification (NCBI taxonomy): domain Bacteria; kingdom Bacillati; phylum Actinomycetota; class Actinomycetes; order Micrococcales; family Brevibacteriaceae; genus Brevibacterium; species Brevibacterium metallidurans. Next base: position 9,368 of record NZ_BAAAAF010000010.1, on the reverse strand, counting down.
TGGGTGGCCTCGCTGGTCTTCGCCCTCCTCGGCCTGCGCCGCTGAGGCCAGGGTGGACGAGTGAGACAGGAGTCATGATGAATGCCACCCCAGCCGCTTCAAGCAACGATGCGGATGAGACGATCCCCCACCTCGGCGAATCCCTGGCCCGGATCGATCCGGACCTCGGCAATCCCACCCGGCTCGGACTCGTCGCGAGCCTGAAGAACCGGGACCGCGCGGAGTTCAAGCTGCTGCGCGATTCCCTCGGGATCTCCGACTCCGTGCTCTCACGGCATGTGACCGCGCTCGAGAAGGCCGGGCTGGTCTCCGTCGCGAAGGGCTATGTCGGCAAACGACCCCGCACGTGGGTCTCGATCACGAAGGACGGGATCCGCCGCCTCGACGGCCACGTCCAGGCCCTGCGGGAGATCGCCGGCGGTTGAGGATCCACGGGCAAGGACATGCAGGAGATCGCCTGCAGACGAGGGCTGGCATCCGCACTGGGCGGGTGTCAGCCCTCCTCGCGGCGGCGGACGATCTCGGTGATCCAGATCGGCGCGAACGGCGAGGTGCAGTTCGGCGGGGTCGGATAGTCCTTGAGGACCTCGAGGCGTTCGCCGATGTCGAGCGCGCGGTCGCGCAGGTCGGGGTTCTCGATGCCGATCGAGGCCAACGTCTCGTTCATCGCCCATTGGAGTCGCTCGGGTGCGTCCTTCATCTCCGCTTCGATGACGTCGAGGAGGCCCGGCAGGTCGAGCCCCTCGGGCGACCTGTTCACCCGCTCCGAGGTCAGCGCCCACCCGGCCGAGGCGACGACGGGATCGGGATCGGCCATCCACCGCTGTCGCAGCGCCTCGGCGTGCGGTGACTTCTTGACGATGTAGTTGACCAGCCAGCCGTGGACCTTGGGCACGCGGGATTCACGGAGCATCGCATCGAGCTGGTCCTCGTCGTAGGACTTCGGCCGCATGATGAGGATCGCCACGAGTCGGGCCGCCGTGTCACCGGTCGCCCAGAGGTCGAGGGCGAGCTCGTCGTTCTTCTTCAGCTCCTTCGCGATCGCCCGCAGCTTCGTGAGATTGACCCCGTGGTCATCCCCATGCTTCTCGTTGACCGCCCGCGCCTTGGGATCCTCGAGTTCCGCGAGCGCCGCCGTCACGCTCTCCACCGTTGCCTCGACCATTGATTCCCCCTCGATCTCGGTCTCCGCTGCCCGGGCCCCTACCCGTGCTCCTGCCTGGCTCGATGATAGCGCCCGGGTTCGTCGTGACTGGGCCGTCGGCAGCCTCAGCCTTCCACCGGCCCGAGCCCCTCTCCTGACCTAGCGCCGGCGTTCAGCCGCGCCGCCTGCCGGAGGAGATGGTCGCGTTCGCCGACTGTCGTCGCCTTCTCCGCCGCCTGCGCATAGAGTTCCACGGCCGCCGCGTCGTCCCCGGCGAGTTCGCGCAGATGCGCATGGGCCGCGTCGAAGCGCGGCAGCGTCTCATCGCAGTCCGCGAGGTCCGCCAGCCCCGCCTGCGCACCGTCTGCCTCCCCCACGGCGACCGCCCGGGCCAGCCGCGCGACCGGGTTCTCGCGCAGGGCGAGCAGTTCGTCGTACCAGCTCACGATCTGCGGCCAGTCGGTGTCCTCGAACCGCAGTGCGTCGGCATGGACGGCGGCGATCGCCGCCTGCGCCTGGAACTCGCCGAGGCGGTCCCGAGCCAGCGCCGCCTGGAGGAGGCCGATGCCCTCGGCGATGGAGTCCGTGTCCCACAGCCGACGATCCTGTTCGGCAAGCGGCACGAGACGCCCACCGGGCCCGAACCGCGCCGGACGTCGCGCATGGTGGATGAGCATGAGGGCGAGCAGGCCGGCCGCCTTGGCGTCGTCGGTGAGGTCGGTGAGCCGCCGCGTCAGTCGGATGGCTTCGACGGCGAGGTCGATCTCACCGGTGTAGCCCTCGTTGAAGACGAGGTAGAGGACCGTGAGCACCGCCCCGAGGTCGCCGGGCCGGTTGAGGCGGGTGCCCGCGATCGCCCGTTTGGCCCGTGAGATCCGCTGCGCCATCGTCGCTTCGGGGACGAGGAACGCCGCCGCGATCTGCGTCGTCGTCAGTCCCCCGACGGCCCGCAGGGTCAGGGCCACCGCCGAGGCGGGGCTGAGATCGGGATGGGCGCAGAGGATGAAGAGGTCGAGGGTGTCCTCCCTCGCCGAGGCGACCGCCCCGTCCGCGGGGCCGAGCTCTTCCCGTGCCGCCCTGAACTCACGGTCGGTGCGGGCGCTCCGTGACCGAACGAGGTCGAGGTGCCTGCGCCAGGCCACCGTGATCAGCCAGGCCCGTGGATCATCGGGCGGCGAGGCCGACCACGCACTCAGGGCGGCGATGAGCGCCTCCTGCACGGCATCCTCGGCGTCGGAGAACTCCGCTCCCCGAGCGCAGAGGACGCCGATGACGGCGGGCACGAGATCGCGCAGCGCCTCCTCGTCGACGTCCGCCGTCATCGTCGATCAACCCGCTCGCCGCTGTCCGCTCATCGTGACCCGTTCCCCTCAGCCCTCCCAGCCGTCGGAGCCGGGCGTGTTGTCGAGGAAGGGGCGCAGTTCGAGCCATTCGTTGATCGGCTTGCCCTGGTAGCCGGGGGCCGCGGAGAGTTCCGCGGCGAGCTCGAGAGCCCGGTCATAGGACTCGACGTCGATGGCCATCCAGCCGGCGATGAGGTCCTTCGTCTCAGGGAACGGACCGTCGGTGACCGGGGGCCTGCCCGCACCGTCGGCACGGACGAAGACGCCGTCGGGTGAGAGCGCCTGCGCATCGACGAACTCGCCGGTCTCCCGCAGTCGGTCGGCGAAGTCGTTCATGTACTGCATGTGGGCGTCGATCTCCGCAGGAGTCCACTTGTCCATCGGCACGAAGTCGATGTAGTCCGGGTGCCCGCGGTAGTGCTTGAGCATGAGGTACTTGGCCATGACATTCTCCTTGTTCGGTGCCGCCGCTCACCGGGTGGTGGCCGCTGACACCCCTGAGACGGAGCTGTGATCGGATTCTCGACATCCTCGGCGAGATCCTCCTCAGAATAATCCCTGCCCGCACTCCCCGCACTGGTGAGAGCATCCGCACCCATGGAACAATGCGGCCGCCGCCGTCGTTGATCCAGTGACGGCCGGCCCCACGACCGCCTCACATCGACAGCGAGGAGCGCACCATGACCACACGCGTCCAATTCGATCGCAACGGAGACATCGACGAACTCCATACCGCCGAGGTCGAGGTTCCCGAGACCGGGCCCGGGCAGGTGAGGGTGCAGGTGCTCTACGCCGGCCTCAATCCCGTCGACCTGACGATCCTCTCCGGCGGCTTCGGGCCCGCGAAGGGCACCCGGGGTGTGGGCATGGACTTCTCCGGGATCGTCGCCGAGGTGGGTGAGGGCGTCGAGGACTTCTCCCCCGGCCAGCTCGTCTTCGGCGGCTACCCCAACCATTCGCAGGCCGAGACCCTGCTCATCAAGGACCCCGAGAAGCGCCTCGATGCGATCCCCAAGGGACTGGGCACCGATGTCGCCGGCGGCCTCTACATCGCCGGGCGCACCGCGATCTCCGGCATCCGCGCCATCGCCCCTGCTGCCGGGGAGACCGTGTTCGTCTCCGGTGCCTCAGGCGGGGTCGGCATCATCGCCGCCCAGCTCGCCCTCGGTCTCGGCGCCCGGGTCATCGGCACCGCGAGCGCGGACAACCTCCAGCTGCTCCGGGCGCTCGGCATCGACGCGATCGAATACGGCGACGGTCTCGAGGACCGGCTGCGGGCGGCCGCCCCGAACGGCATCCAGGCCGCCTACTCGACGCGCGGCGAGGACGAGATCGCACTGCTGCTCGGACTCGGTGTGCCTGCTGATCGGATCAACTCGATCGCCGCAGGCCCCGAGGTCGCCGAGAAGTTCGGCGTCCACACCTCCGGCGAGGCCGTCGCTCAGCGCGGTGACCTCGCGTGGCTGGCCAAGGCGATCGCCTACGGTCACGTCTTCGTGCCCATCGGCGGCGTCTTCCCGCTCACCGAGGTCCAGGACGCCTACCGGTTCCTCCGCGCCGGCCACCCGATCGGCAAGGTGCTGCTGAAGATGGCGCCGAAGCCCTTCACCGAGGAGCAGCGGACCTTCCTCACCAGCTGACGACGTCCTGCTCGGGCAGCGCCTGGACTCACGCGACCGGGACCCGCACGGCAGCATCACCGCTGCGTCGGGTCCCGAGTCGTCTGCGCCCATAGCCGATAAGGGCTGCGGCGATCGCGAGCGGCCACGCGAAGAACGGAATGTAGCAGGTCAGCAGCAGCGTCCGTTGACCGGGACTCATGCCGATGTCGGGAGTCCATCCCGCCTCGGCGCCCGTCCACACGAGGACGAACTTCACCAGCACGGAGCCAATGAGGATGAGCAGCACAGCGCACCCGATGCCGCCGACGATGAGGACGAGTCCGGTCGGGATCGTCCTCCCGCCGAGGCGGGGCACCCAGTCCGGCACGACCTCGCCCCACGGCCGGATGAGTCCGAAACCGAGGACGGCGACGACGAGGGTGAGCACCTCGAGGCCGAGGACGTAGCCGATCGCCTCGCCCGAGGACCGGAACTCACTGCTCATCCCGAACCCGACGTCGAGTCCGGCGAGCATGGCGATGCGCCAGGCCACGCTCGGCAGCGGCAGCAGCAGACTCCCCCACCCGGCGACGCGCACCCACCTCGGCAAGGGGTTCGGGGAGGCGGTCAACGGTTTTAAATCTCTTGTTCTAAAACTCATGCTCTAAAACTAGCTATGATGGTGAGCCATGGCAAGACCTGCGCGCTTCTCCGATGACGACATCCTCGACGGGGCCGCGTCGGCACTCGCCGAGCACGGCCCGCGGGCGACGATCGCCGATGTCGCGGCCGCGATCGGTGGGCCGACCGGCTCGATCTATCACCGCTTCGCCTCCCGCGACGAGGTGTTCGCCCGGCTGTGGCTGCGCTCGATCGGTCGCTTCCACGCAGGACTCCTCGCTGCGTACGGCCTGCCGGATCCGCGGGAGGCGGTGGCCGCCTCGGCGCGGCACGTCTCCGCGTTCTGCCGGGACGATCCGCTCGCAGCCCGCTCGATGCTCCTCCACCGGCAGTCGACGCTGGCCGCCGAGGGCCCAGCGGGCGTGCGCGACGAGGCGGCGCACATCAACGACGACATCGATGCGGCGATGGACGACCTGCTTCTCCGGCGCTTTCCCGACCCGACGCCGCACCGCCGGGAGCTGCTGTCGATGGGCACCCGCTTGGCGCCCTACGGCATCGTCCGCCCCTTCATCGGCGGTGAGGTGCCGGCCTGGGTCGACGACGCGGTGGCCGCCTCGGCGCAGGCGATCGTCGGCCTCGGGGACTGAGCCCACACCACGCACAGACGGCCCTCCGGCCTCCCGGGGTCTCGACATCGCGGGCATTCGATGGCACTCTGATATGGCAATGCACGTTGCCGTCATTGCGCAACCGAGAACTCGCAGATCCGAATTCGCAGATCCGAAGGAGAACGACCATGGCCGTTTCAGACAAGACGATCGCCTTCCTCCTCACCCGCGGCGTCGAGCAGGTCGAGCTGACCAGCCCGCGCGCGGCCCTCGACGAGGCCGGGGCGACGACGGTGCTCATCTCCCCCTCCGAGGGCACGCTCCAGGCGATGGAGGGCGATTGGGACCACGCGGACACCTTCGACGTCGATGTGCCGCTCGCGGAGGCGAACGCCGCCGACTACGACGCCCTCGTCCTGCCCGGCGGCACGATCAACGCCGACACCCTGCGCACCGACGGGGACGCGGTGGCGTTCGTCAAGGCGTTCTTCGACGCCGACAAGCCGGTGGCCGCGATCTGCCATGCCCCGTGGATCCTCGCCGAGGCGGGCGTGGCCAAGGGTCGGTCGCTCACCTCGTTCGAGTCGACGAAGGTCGATCTCGAGAACGCGGGGGCGGAATGGACCGACGCCGAGGTGGTCGTCGACGGCAACCTCATCACCTCCCGCAACCCCGGCGATCTCGCCGCGTTCAACCAGGCGATCGCCGAGAAGCTCAGCTGAGACTGAGCACGATCGACGAACTCCCCGGATCGGTGCGGTCCGGGGAGTTCGCCTCGTCGTCACCTGCTGTCTGTCCGCTGGTATTGACACGTGCGCATAAGATCATGCCATGCGTGCTTCTTCCCCCGGGCGTACTGCGTCCGGCCTCGTATCCTGCCTGCTCATCGCCGTTCTCGTCGTCTTCACCGGGTCACTGACCCCGGCAGCGGCCGCCTATCCGACGAAGGGGGCGATCGGGTCGATGCACCGCTCGCTCGGCGGAGACAAGGGGCGGCTCGGTCCCGCGGTCGGTCCCGAACGATGCACGCTCAAGGACAAGGGCTGCTATCAGACGTTCCGCTCCGGCACGATCCACTGGACGAAGGCGACCGGGGCGCGGGCGACGTGGGGCGCCATCCGCTCCGCGTGGCAGAAATCCGGATGGGAGAACGGGAAGCTCGGCTACCCGACGAGCAACGAGTACCGGTCCGGCTCCGAGACCCGTCAGGACTTCCAGAACGGGCGCATCACGTGGACGGCGAAATCGGGAGCAAAGGTCCAAGTGACGACGGCACCGTCGACATTCACGCTCAAGGGCTCGGGGTTCGGGCACGGGGTCGGCATGAGCCAGTACGGCGCCCAGGGCATGGCTGCCCAGGGAAAGAGCGCCACCCAGATCCTCGAGCACTACTACAATCCCGCGACGGTGACGCAGACCGCGTCGAACGCGAACGCGGACATCACCGTCCAACTGCTCGCCGGGCAGAAGTCGGTGACGCTCACCCCGTCAGCGGGCAGGCTGCGCGTCAAGGTCTCCGGCAGGACGATCGAGTCGGGGTCGACGATCACCGTCGAGCGCACCTCGGCAGGCACAGTCAGGGCGAAGGTCGGGTCGAAGTCGTACGAGTCGACGTGGCTGACCGTCGAATGGCAGGGCACCCGGTACTGGTCGGGGTCGCAGAAGACGACGGTCGCGGTCTCCAAGGCGCAGAGCGGGTCGACGGGGACCTACCGGCACGGGAGGATCGAGATCCGGCAGCTGAAGAACGCACTCAACGTGCTCGGCATCATGAGGACGAACAGCGAATACCTGCCCGGCATCGCCGAGGTGCCCACCTCGTGGAAGCCGGCGGCCCTCCAGGCGCAGGCGATCGCCGCCCGGACGTACGCGTACCGCAACCTCGGACCGCTCAAAGCTGCGTGCGCGTGCAACGTCTACGACGAGGTCACCTCGCAGCACTTCAAGGGCTGGGCGCATGAGAACGCGAAGGACAGCGGGCCGTGGCGCCGGGCCGTACAGGACACGCAGTCCGGGTCGGGGGCGAGTGTGAGGAACGCGAAGGTCGTCATGTACAAGGGCGGGCTCATCGACGCCGTGTACTCCTCGTCCTCGGGTGGGAAGACGAACTCCGCCGCCGAGGTATGGGGCAGCGACATCCCCTACCTGCGCTCCCGTGACGATGCGGCCTCGAAGACCGCGGCCGCCCGCAATCCGAACGCCTCGTGGACGGTGAAGCCCTCACAGGCCGCGATGGCGAAGGCGTTCGGTCTGCCCGACGTCGCCCGTGTCGACCTCACCCGCTCGTCCTCGGGGCTCGTGACATCCGCGAAGGCCACCTCGACGAAGGGCAAGACTGCTACGCGCACGGGCGCGCAGCTGCGCAGCTCGCTGAAGCTCAAGTCCGCGTCGTTCACGCTGGGGTGATTGCGAAAGACCTCGCCGAACGTCGACGCAACCGCACAAACTTCAATAACAGGGTTCAAGACATATGGAGACTGCACCACCGATCAGCTAACCGTCACTGCTTTCTACGGTGCTAAAGTCACGGTCGGCGGAGTACTCAAGCGGTGGCATGACGTAAACAGCCCCATCGGCGCTTAATAGACTCACTCGCAAGCCGACACCTTTAGCACTCAGCTCAAAAAGACCCTGCTTGAAACATTCGCGCTCTTTTGAAACTTTCAACCAATCCACCACGAACCGACCATCAAAATCACCCAACATTTCAAATTTAACTTCCTGAATCGCATCAACGGAAATTTTCATCTGAACGTAAACTTTGTCGCCGTAACGCACAGCCCACGGTGCAATCAATTCTATTTCCTCTAATATGATCCAATCATCTCCACTGTCAATCGGAGAATCGTTAGCATCGAATTGCTCTATATCTTGAATTGTTTCCGACTCTTCAATAGGAATTGCATCAGAGATCGCGACTCCAGAGTCATTCATCGTCATGTCGTCTTCAGTTGAACGCTGGGGCTTCAGAGATAGATTCTGCATGAATCCGAACTCTCCGTCGTGCATACCGTCGTAGATTCGTGCGACGGCGCTCAGGTATTGGGGAGTTTTGTTAACCCTATTGGCGTACGACTTAATTTCGAACGGACCAAGCCGCTCTCCGAACTGTTCACCCGCAGTCCCTGACAGTTTCTTCGCAAGCAGTTCTATTGACTTCACATCAACCTCACCTAGCGAGACATTTTGGCCATCTTCAGACATTCCTCGCTCTGAAGATTTTAAAGATTTCTCAAAGTCGTCAGCCTGGGCAATCCCTAAACTCTTCGGACCGATACCATCAGGCATGACCCGAAATAGCCACAATTCGATGCGCCGTAATGGCGTAGGACGATTTCTTGACTCTACTTCAATCACAGCCAGCATCAACGGCAGATTTGCATTGTGCCTCAATGCACTCTCAGCTGCGGCGCCGACATAAAAATCCTTAATCTTGAGACCACCAAGCGTGGAGTTTGCTCCCGCAGAAGAACCACCAGCATTCGTAATAGCCTGAAATCCAGCGAATGCGATTCCGGTGAATATCGCCGTCCAGATTCCCAAAACCACTCCCCTGGCGTCCGGAGTGAAATAGACAACATATTTCGAATTAATAGATACGAAAAAGGTTAAACCAGCAAGAATGATGGCCATGACTAAGAAGTACAGAAACTGTGCCGAATAACTTGCCCGCTTCGACCCAGAAGTCACGATAGAATATAGATTAGTTGTGACTAGATGAGCCGTCAAAAACGTCCATAGTGAGACGGTTGTATTCATTTTCCACGCCTCAGCAAGAGCAACAAGGAGAAGCGCACACAGGAAATAGGGCACTGTCCTCCAGATCACCACCTTCATTGGTGCGTCTAAGAACCAGTGCGTGACTCTACGAGAGCTGTCGAAGTAGTTCTCTGGCCAGCTCACACGAGCTAACAGGAACACGGCGATGTCAAGGCGTCGAAGCAACATGGGGCTCGCCGGCGAGCAGTCGAGCGAATGCCTCGGTGGGCGTGAGATAGCCCAGTCGGCGGCGGGGTCGATTGTTGATCTCCTCGGCGATGGTGGTGAG